>NZ_JARAWX010000010.1:0-282929 GCF_033793585.1 Streptomyces sp. MI02-7b
GCGGCGGGCGCAGGCCCGTTCCGCCCCGTGAGGCGCACGCCCGCGGCAACCCCCCGCCCCGGCAGCGGGGGCGCCGTCCCGCGCCGCGGGGGCCGGTCTCGCCCTCCGGGACGGCGCTGCTGCGGCTGGGCAGGCCGCGTCCCCGGCTGCGGCTGGTGAGCCTGGCGCTCTCCCTGGTGATGATGACCTTCGTGATCCGGCTCTTCCAGGTGCAGGCCGTCGACGCGGCGACGTTCACCGCCAAGGCCGAGATCAACCGGAACTTCAAGGCCACGCTGCCCGCCGAACGGGGCACGGTCACCGACCGCAACGGCATCGACCTGGCCACCACCGTCGACGCGTACGACATCACCGCCGACCCGCTGCTGTTCACCCCCGAGTACGCCAAGGTCAAGGACGCCCCGCAGCGCGCGGCCGAACTGCTGGCGCCGATCGTCGACGGCGACGCGCAGACCATCGCCAAGCAGCTGGCGAACTACCCCAAGTCGCGCAACGAGATCATCGCCCGCCAGCAGTCGCCGCAGGTCTGGAACCAGATCAAGGACCTGCAGAACGCACTGGCCGACAAGGCCGCCAGGGGCGACGACGGCAACTACCTGGCCGGCGTCTTCCGGCTGCGGCACAGCAAGCGGGTCTACCCCGCGGGGGACCTCGCCGCCGGGGTCATCGGCTGGGTCAACGCCTCCGACGTGGGCGGCGGCGGGCTGGAGAACAGCCTGAACAAGCTCCTGGCGGGCAAGGACGGCACGATCACCTACGCCCAGTCGGGCGGCCGCCGGGTGCCCACGGCCAGTGTGCGCGAACAGGCCGCGGAGCCCGGCACGGACGTGGAGCTGACCCTCGACCGGGACATCCAGTGGGCGGCGCAGCGGGCCATCACCGACCAGGTCGCGCAGTCCGAAGCGGACCGCGGCTACGTCGTCGTCCAGGACACCCGCACCGGGCAGATCCTGGCCATGGCCAACTCGCCCGGCTTCGACGCCAACGACCTGTCCCGGGCGGACGCCTCGGCGCTGCACAACTTCGCGATCGAGGACGCCTACGAGCCCGGCAGCGTCAGCAAGCTGATGTCGATGGCCGCCGTCCTCGACGAGGGCGTGGCCACCCCGCAGACCCATGTGACCGTGCCGGGCACGCTGCCCCGCGCCGACCGGGTCTTCCACGACGACGTGGACCACGGCACCTGGTACCTGACGCTGAACGGCGTGCTCGCCAAGTCGAGCAACATCGGCACGATCCTCGCCGCCGAACAGCTCGGCAAGAACCAGAAACAGGCCAATCGCGTCCTCTACTCCTACTTGCACAGGTTCGGCATCGGGCGGCCCACCGGTCTCGACTTCCCCGGTGAGACGCCCGGCATCCTGGCGAAGCCGGACGACTGGAACGCGTCCCAGCAGTACACGATCCCGTTCGGGCAGGGCCTGTCGCTGAACGCCGTGCAGGCCACCTCGGTGTACTCGACGATCGCCAACGGAGGCGTCCGGGTGGAACCCAGCCTGGTGCGCGGGACGACCGGCCCCGACGGGCAGTTCGTGCCCGCCGCGGCGCCGAAGAAGACCCGGGTGGTCAGTACGAAGACCGCGCGGACGCTCGCCACGATGCTGGAGTCGGTCGTCGGCAGCGAGCAGGGCACCGGCGTCAAGGCCCGGATCGCCGGGTACCGCGTGGCGGGCAAGACCGGCACGGCCAACCGGGTGGACCCGGACACCGGCACCTACAGTGGCTACACCGCCTCCTTCATGGGCTTCGCGCCGGCGGACAAGCCGCGGCTGACCGTCTCCTGCGTGATCCAGAACCCCACGCGCGGCAGCTACTTCGGCGGCCAGATCTGCGGCCCGGTCTTCAAGCAGGTCATGGAGTTCGCCCTGAAGTCCCTGCGGGTGCCGCCGAGCGGTACGCGGACGCCGAGCCTGCCGGTCGAGTGGGACCCGTCGAAGTCGTGAAGGAGCATGAAGGGCGCGAAGAGTGCGAACGGCGCGAACCGCGCGAACCGCGCGGAGGGTACGACGGACGCGAACGACGTGAAGGCGGGAAGGGACGGCGGACATGACGCAGGACGGCCCCGCCGCGGCGGGCACGCACGGTCGCGCTGCGGACGCGGAACGTACCGGGCACCCGGACGGGCGAAGTGCCGTGCGGGAAGAGGCGCGGAGGCCTTTTGGCCCCGGGCCCGGCCCGGCGGGTACTCTCACCGCCGTGTCACTCGCTGATCAGTCCCCCACACCCGAACAGCCCCAGCCCGGCGCGCCCCGACCGTCCCGGGTCCACCCCAAGTCGCCCGCGGATCTGGCCGCGAGACTGGGCGCGCAGCCGCCCGCACAGGACGCCGCCCCGGTCACCGGGATCACCCATGACTCGCGTGCCGTCCGCCCCGGCGACCTCTACGCGGCCCTGCCCGGGGCCCGTTTCCACGGCGCCGACTTCGCCGCCCAGGCGGCCGATCTGGGCGCCGTCGCGATCCTCACCGACCCGGCGGGCGCCGAGCGCGCCGCCGCGACCGGACTGCCGGTCCTGACCGTCCCGGACCCCCGGTCCTCGATGGGCGAACTGGCCGCCGAGATCTACGACCGGCCGGGCGAGCACCTGCTGCAGATCGGCATCACCGGCACCTCCGGCAAGACCACGACCGCGTACCTCGTCGAGGGCGGTCTGCGCGCGGTGCACGGCACGCACACCGGCCTCATCGGCACCGTCGAGTCGCGGATCGGCGACGAGCGGATCAAGAGTGAGCGCACCACTCCCGAGGCCACCGACCTGCAGGCGCTGTTCGCGGTGATGCGCGAACGGGCCGTCGGCGCGGTCGTCATGGAGGTCTCCAGCCACGCCCTGGTGCTGGGGCGGGTGGACGGCGCGGTGTTCGACGTCGCCGTCTTCAACAACCTCAGCCCCGAGCACATGGAGTTCCACTCGGGGATGGAGGACTACTTCCAGGCCAAGGCGCAGTTGTTCACCCCGCGCCGTAGCCGGCTCGGTGTGGTCAACATCGACGACGAGTACGGCCGCCGGCTGGTCCGCGAGGCGGGGGTGCCGGTGACGACCTTCTCCGCGGAGGGCCACCCGGACGCCGACTGGCGCGCCGAGCACGTCGAGATCGGCGCGTCGCGCTCCACGTTCACCGTCGTGGGCCCCGGGGGACGGCGCGTGAGTGCCGTCTCGCCGCTGCCCGGCCCCTTCAACGTCGCCAACGCGCTCGCGGCGATCACCGCCCTCGCGGTGGCCGGGATCGACCCGCAGACGGCCGCCGACGGCGTGGCCGCCGTGCCGGGCGTGCCGGGCCGGCTGGAACGGGTGGACGCGGGCCAGCCGTATCTGGCGGTCGTGGACTACGCGCACAAGACCGACGCCGTCGAGTCGGTGCTGCGGGCGCTGCGCAAGGTCACCAAGGGCAGCCTGCACATCGTGCTGGGCTGCGGCGGCGACCGCGACCAGACCAAGCGCGGCCCGATGGGCGCCGCCGCCGCGCGGCTCGCCGACACCGTCGTGCTCACCTCCGACAACCCCCGCTCCGAGGACCCGCTCGTGATCCTCACCGCGATGCTGTCCGGTGCCGCCGGGGTGCCGGCGCACGAGCGGGGCCACGTCGTCGTCGAGCCGGAACGGGCGGCCGCCATCGCGACGGCCGTCGCCCTGGCCCGGCCCGGCGACACCGTACTGGTGGCCGGCAAGGGCCATGAGCAGGGTCAGGACATCGCCGGAGTGGTACGCCCCTTCGACGACCGAGAAGTGCTTCGCGCGGCCATCGGGCACGCCGCGGGCACGCCAGCGCAGGAGAAGGACCAGGACCAGCTGTGATCCCACTCACCCTCGCCGAGGTCGCCCAGGCGGTCGGCGGGAGCACGTACGACATACCGGACCCCGGCCTTCGGGTCACCGGGTCCGTGGAGATCGACTCCCGTCAGGTCCAGCCGGGCGGGCTGTTCGTCGCCTTCCAGGGCGAGCGCGTGGACGGTCACGACTACGCGGAGCGGGCCGTCGCGGCCGGCGCGGTCGCCGTACTGGCCGCCCGGCCGGTCGGTGTGCCCGCGATCGTCGTGGACGACGTCCAGATCGCCCTCGGACGGCTGGCCAAGCACGTCATCGAACGGCTCGGCGCGACCCTCGTGGCGCTGACCGGATCGGCGGGCAAGACCAGCACCAAGGACCTCATCGCCCAGGTGCTCCAGCGGCTCGCCCCGACCGTCTGGACGCCCGGCTCCCTCAACAACGAGATCGGGCTCCCCCTGACCGCGCTGCGGGCCGACGAGTCCACCCGGCACCTGGTGCTGGAAATGGGCGCCCGCGGCATCGGCCACATCCGCTACCTCACCGAGCTGACCCCGCCGCGCATCGGCCTGGTCCTCAACGTCGGGACCGCCCACATCGGCGAGTTCGGCGGCCGCGAGCAGATCGCCCAGGCCAAGGGCGAGATGGTCGAGGGGCTGCCGGAGGCCGCCGAGGGCGGCCTCGCCGTGCTGAACGCCGACGACCCCCTGGTGCGCGCCATGGAATCGCGCACCAAGGCGCGCGTCGTGCTGTTCGGCGAGGCCCCGGACGCCGATGTGCGTGCCGAGAACGTCCGTCTCAACGACCGAGGTCAGGCCGTCTTCACGCTCACAACACCTACCGGGTGCAGCGAAGTGACCTTGCGCCTGTACGGTGAGCACCACGTGTCGAACGCGCTCGCCGCGGCCGCCGTAGCCCGTGAACTCGGCATGCCCACAGACGAGATCGCCATCGCGCTCTCCGAAGCCGGGACGCTGTCGCGCTGGCGTATGGAGGTCGTCGAACGGCCGGACGGCGTGACGGTCGTCAACGACGCCTACAACGCGAACCCCGAGTCCATGCGGGCCGCCCTGCGCGCGCTCGCGGCGATGGGGCGTGCCGCCGAGGCGCGCGGGGGCCGCACGTGGGCGGTGCTGGGCGAGATGGCCGAGCTCGGCGGGGAGTCCCTCGCCGAACACGACGCGGTCGGACGGCTCGCCGTCCGGCTCAACGTCAGCAAGCTGGTGGCGGTCGGCGGCCAGGCGGCCGCCTGGGTGCAAATGGGCGCCTACAACGAGGGTTCGTGGGGTGAGGAGTCGGTGCACGTGTCCGACGCTGAGGCGGCGATCGACCTGTTGCGCAGTGAGCTGCGTCCGGGGGACGTCGTGCTGGTGAAGGCATCGAGGGCGGTCGGACTGGAACGGGTGGCGCTCGCGCTGCTCGACGGCGTCGAGGGTGGGGGCGCTCGGTAATGAACCAGATCCTGGTCTCGGGCGTCCTCGGTCTCTTCCTCTCCCTGATCGGCACTCCGATGCTGATCAAGCTGCTGGCCCGCAAGGGCTACGGCCAGTTCATCCGCGACGACGGCCCCAAGGAACACCACAGCAAGCGCGGTACGCCCACCATGGGTGGCATCGCCTTCATCCTGGCCACGCTCGTCGCGTACGCGCTCACCAAGGTGATCACCTCCGAGCGGCCGACGATCTCCGGCCTGCTGGTGCTCTTCCTCTTCGCCGGCCTCGGCGTCGTCGGCTTCCTCGACGACTACATCAAGATCGTCAAGCAGCGCAGCCTCGGTCTGCGCGCCAAGGCGAAGATGGCCGGCCAGCTGATCGTGGGCATCACCTTCGCGGTGCTGTCGCTGCAGTTCGCCGACTCCCGCGGGGTGACTCCCGCGTCCACGCGGCTGTCCTTCACGCAGGACTTCGGCTGGTCGCTCGGCCCGGTGATCTTCGTGATCTGGGCGCTGTTCATGATCCTCGCGATGTCGAACGGCGTGAACCTCACCGACGGCCTCGACGGCCTCGCCACCGGCGCCTCGGTGATGGTCTTCGCCTCGTACACCGTCATCGGCGTGTGGCAGTACGGCCAGTCCTGCTCCAACGTCGTCACCGCGGGGCCGGGCTGTTACGACGTGCCCCATCCGCTGGACCTCGCGGTGGTCGCCGCCGCGCTCATGGGCGCCTGCTTCGGCTTCCTGTGGTGGAACACTTCGCCGGCCAAGATCTTCATGGGCGACACGGGCTCGCTCGCACTCGGCGGCGCGCTGGCCGGTCTGGCCATCTGCTCGCGCACCGAGATGCTGCTCGCCATCCTCGGCGGCCTGTTCGTCCTCATCACCCTCTCCGTGGTCATCCAGGTCGGCTCCTTCCGCCTGACCGGCAAGCGCGTCTTCCGCATGGCCCCGCTGCAGCACCACTTCGAACTCAAGGGCTGGGGCGAGGTCCTGGTCGTCGTCCGCTTCTGGATCATCCAGGGCATGTGCATGGCCGTCGGTCTCGGCCTCTTCTACGCGGGCTGGGTGGCCGCGCAGTGACGCCGCCCTCCGGGCAGGGATCCGGCGCCGGGCGCGGCGGACCGCGCACGCTTCCCGCGCACGCCGTCGAGGCGGCCCGCGCGCTCGGGCTGCCGGGCCGCCGGGTCACGGTGGCCGGGCTCGGGGTCTCCGGCATCCCGGCCGCCGAGGTGCTCGCCGCGCTGGGCGCGCGGGTCACCGTGGTGGACGGCGGCGACGGCGAGCGGCACCGCGCGCAGGCCGCCGCCCTGGAGGCGCTCGGCGTCGCCGTGCGGCTCGGCGACGGCGCCACCCTGCCCGAGGGCACCGAACTGATCGTCACTTCCCCGGGCTGGAAGCCCACCAGCGCGCTGTTCACCGCCGCCGAGGCGGCCGGAGTCGCGATCTGGGGGGACGTGGAGCTGGCGTGGCGGCTGCGGGAGGCCCCCTCGGCGGGCACGGCGGCCCCCTGGCTCGCGGTCACCGGCACCAACGGCAAGACCACGACCGTGCAGATGCTGGCCTCGATCCTGCGCGCCGCGGGCCTGCGCACCGCGGCCGTGGGGAACATCGGCACCCCCGTCCTGGACGTCGTGCTCTCCGACGAGCCGTACGACGTGCTGGCGGTCGAGCTGTCCAGCTACCAGCTGCACTGGGCGCCCTCGGTGCGCCCGCACTCCGCCGCGGTGCTCAACCTCGCCCCGGACCACCTCGACTGGCACGGCTCGATGGCCGCCTACGCCGCCGACAAGGGCCGCATCTACGAGGGCAACACGGTCGCCTGCGTCTACAACCTCGCCGATCCCGCGACCGAGGCCCTGGTGCGCGAGGCCGACGTCGAGGAGGGCTGCCGCGCGATCGGCTTCGGCCTCGGCAGCCCCCGCCCCTCCGAACTCGGCGTCGTGGACGGCATCCTGGTCGACCGCGCCTTCGCCCCCGAGCGGCACACCACCGCCCAGGAGCTGGCGGAGGTCACCGACGTGAACCCGCCGGCCCCGCACAACATCGCCAACGCGCTGGCCGCCGCCGCCCTGGCCCGGGCCTTCGGCGTCGCGCCGGCCGCCGTCCGCGACGGCCTGCGCGCCTTCCGCCCGGACGCCCACCGCATCGCGCACGCCGGCACGGTCGACGACGTCACGTACATCGACGACTCCAAGGCCACCAACACGCACGCCGCCGAGGCGTCGCTGGCCGCCTACGAGCACATCGTCTGGATCGCCGGCGGCCTCGCCAAGGGCGCCACCTTCGACGAGCTCGTCACGGGCGCCGCCGAGCGGCTGCGCGGCGTCGTCCTGATCGGCGCCGACCGGGCCCTCATCGGCGAAGCGCTCGCGCGACACGCCCCCGAGGTCCCGGTCGTCGACCTCGACCGCACCGACACTGGGGCGATGGCGGCCGCCGTCCGCGCGGCGCGGGACCTGGCCCGCCCGGGCGACACGGTGCTCCTGGCCCCGGCCTGTGCCTCGATGGACATGTTCGCGAACTACAACGTCCGCGGCGACGCGTTCGCGGAGGCCGTACGGGACCTGCGGGTCCCCGGCACCGGGCAGTAGCCGCAGGCCGCTCCGGCACGCACCGCGACCAAGGAGGGGACATGACGGCAGCCGACCACGGTGGTGCCTCCGGTTCTCGTTCCCGCAACGCGCTCGGCGCCCCCGCCCGTCCGGCGCGCCCTGCGGCGGCACTGCCCCGGCCGGGACGCGCGGGGCCACCGGCGCCGCGCCCCCCGAGGGGCCCGTCGCGGGGGAGTGCCCTGCGCGGCGCCAAGGTGGTCTTCGACCGGGCCAAGCGGGCCTGGGACCGCCCGTTGACGGCCTACTACGTGATCCTCGGCAGCAGCCTGCTGATCACCGTCCTCGGCCTGGTGATGGTCTTCTCCGCCTCCCAGATCAAGGCCCTGGAGTACGGGCTGCCCTCCACCTACTACTTCCGCAAGCAGCTCTTCGCGGCCGTGCTGGGCACCGGGCTGCTCATCGTCGGATCCCGGATCCCCGTGCGGCTGCACCGGGCGCTGGCGTACCCGCTGCTGGTGGGCTCGGTCTTCCTGATGGCGCTGGTGCAGGTGCCGGGGATAGGGCAGTCGGTGCACGGCAACCAGAACTGGATCTACCTCGGCGGCCCGTTCCAGCTCCAGCCCAGTGAGTTCGGCAAGCTGGCCCTCGTTCTGTGGGGTGCCGACCTGCTGGCCCGCAAGGACGACAAGAAGCTGCTCGTCCAGTGGAAGCACCTGCTGATCCCGCTGGTGCCGATCGCCTTCCTGCTGCTGGGGCTCATCATGCTCGGCGGCGACATGGGCACCGCCATCATCCTGACCGCGATCCTGTTCGGCCTGCTGTGGATCGCCGGCGCCCCCACCCGGCTGTTCGCGGGCGTGCTGGCGGTGGCCGGCGTCATCGGTTTCCTGCTGATCAAGACCAGTGGCAACCGGATGGGCCGGCTCGCCTGCATCGGAGCCACCGACGTCACTCCCAGTGGCGGCTGCTGGCAGGCCGTGCACGGGATCTATGCGCTGGCCTCCGGCGGATGGTTCGGTTCCGGTCTCGGTGCCAGTGTGGAAAAATGGGGCCAACTGCCGGAACCGCACACCGACTTCATCTTCGCCGTGACCGGGGAGGAACTGGGCCTGGCGGGGACGCTGTCGGTGCTCGCCCTCTTCGCGGCTCTAGGCTATGCGGGTATCCGCGTGGCCGGTCGTACGGAGGACCGCTTCGTCAGGTTTGCCGCGGGTGGGGTGACGACGTGGATCACGGCGCAGTTCGTGGTCAACATCGGTGCGGTGCTCGGCCTGCTGCCGATCGCCGGCGTCCCGCTCCCGCTGTTCTCCTACGGAGGCTCGGCCCTCCTGCCGACCATGTTCGCGATCGGGCTGCTCATCTCCTTCGCGAGGAGTGAACCCGGGGCGCGGGCGGCACTCAAGGCGCGGGGGCCCGGCTACTGGCCGGGGGCAATGACACGGACAATGAGGCGGCTCGTCACACGGCGGCCGTCCAGGGAGCGGTGAATTTCGGTGCATGTCGTACTCGCCGGTGGGGGGACCGCCGGCCACATCGAGCCCGCGCTCGCGCTCGCCGATGCCCTGCGCAGGCAGGATCCGACCGTGGGGATCACCGCGCTGGGCACGGAACGGGGCCTGGAGACCCGGCTCGTGCCCGAGCGCGGTTACGAGCTGGCCCTGATCCCCGCTGTACCGCTGCCGCGCAAGCCCACCCCCGAGCTGATCACCGTACCCGGGCGGCTGCGCGGCACGATCAAGGCCGCGGAGCAGATCCTGGAGCGCACCAAGGCGGACGCGCTGGTCGGCTTCGGCGGCTACGTGGCGCTGCCCGGATACCTGGCCGCCAAGCGGCTCGGTGTGCCGATCGTGGTGCACGAGGCCAATGCCCGCCCCGGCCTGGCGAACAAGATCGGCTCGCGCTACACCGACTACGTCGCGGTGAGCACCCCCGACAGCAAGCTGCGGCACTCCCGTTACGTCGGCATCCCGCTGCGCCGGTCCATCGCCACGCTGGACCGCGTCGCGATGCGGGCCGAGGCGCGGGCCGCCTTCGGGCTCGACCAGGGCCTGCCGACGCTGCTGGTCTCCGGCGGTTCCCAGGGCGCCCGCAGGCTCAACGAGGTGATCGCCTCCGTCGCACCGCGCCTGCAGCAGTCCGGTGTGCAGATCCTGCACGCGGTCGGCCCGAAGAACGAACTCCCGCCGGCCGACAATATGCCCGGCATGCCGCAGTACATCCCGTTGCCCTACCTGGACCGGATGGATCTGGCCTACGCCGCCGCCGACATGATGCTCTGCCGCGCCGGCGCCATGACCGTCGCCGAGCTGTCAGCGGTGGGCCTGCCCGCGGCCTACGTCCCGCTGCCGATCGGCAACGGCGAGCAGCGCCTCAACGCCCAGCCGGTGGTCAAGGCCGGCGGCGGCGTCATCGTCGACGACGCCGAACTCACCGCCGAGTGGGTGCTGGGCCATGTGCTGCCGGTTCTGACCGATCCGCACCGACTGTATGAAATGTCCCGCGCCGCCGCCGAATTCGGCCGCCCGCACGCCGACGAACTGCTCGTCGGCATGGTGCGCGAGGCGATCGCCGCCCGTCGTCGCTGAGCCCGGTGGGTGGGCCCCGGCCCACCCACCGGCGTGCGCCCGCCGGAGAGCCGGGCGGGGCGGCTAGCCTGCTGCGCAGCGGACGAACCCACCCCCAACCCCCGGAGGCGAACGTGGCCGTACCGACGACCGCCGAGCCGGCCGCCGACCAGGACGACGACGAGATCCGGCCGTCGCCGCGATCGGCCCGCCGCCGGCGTGTGATCGCGCTCGCGGCGCTCACGGCCGCCGGCCTGCTGACGGGCACGTCCGCCTGGTTGCTCTACGGCTCGGCCTGGCTGCGGACGACGTCCGTCACCGTGACCGGCGCCGACGTCCTGAGCCCCGACGAAGTGCGGGACGCCGCCGAGGTGCCCGTGGGCGCCCCGTTGGTCTCCGTGGACACCGACGCGGTGGGCGGCCGGCTGCGTGAACGTCTTCCGCGGATCGCGAATGTGACAGTGGAACGTTCATGGCCGCACACGATCGTTCTTAAAGTGACGGAGCGAACTCCCGCCGCCCTGGTGAAAGATGGCGGGAACTTCATCGAAGTGGACGCCGACGGCGTACGGTTCGCGGAGATCCGCGACCTCATCAAGGGTGTCCCCGTCATCGAATTGAGCCCCGACCGCGACTCGGCGAGCTTTCGCCATTTCGGGACAAAGCGCCTCCTCGCCGCGGCCGTCCAGGTCGCCGCCGATCTCCCGAAAGCCGCCTACCAGCAGGCCCGTCTGATCGAAGTGCGCTCCTGGGACGACATCTCGGTGGAGTTGGCGGGCGGACGCACCGTGGTGTGGGGGAGCGTGGAGCGGGGCGAGGAAAAGGCGTTCGCGCTCGCCGCCCTGATGAAAGTCGAAGAGGGTGCGGTCTTCTACGACGTGAGTGCCCCAACAGCCCCTGCGGCGTCGGACGGTTGACGTCCCAGCCTTCAGTTCGACACCCTGGTTGGTCCGGCTCCTGCGTGATCACATAGGGTCAAAAGAAAAACGGGAGGTTCGGCGTGTTCGTTGAACGCGAACCGCTTGTCGATTTAGTGTCCTGTCCCAAAGAACGTGCGGGACAGACATACTGGTAACCCTAAACCTGAGGGTTAGGGTTCGGGTCGGCCGGCACCTCCCGACCGTCCCACAGGTATACGTAACTCGAGGCGAGAGGCCTTCGACGTGGCAGCACCGCAGAACTACCTCGCAGTCATCAAGGTCGTCGGCATCGGCGGCGGTGGCGTCAACGCCATCAACCGGATGATCGAGGTCGGTCTCAAGGGCGTCGAGTTCATCGCGATCAACACCGATGCACAGGCCCTGCTGATGAGCGACGCCGACGTGAAACTCGATGTCGGCCGCGAACTCACGCGCGGCCTCGGTGCCGGCGCCAACCCGGATGTCGGCCGCAAGGCCGCCGAGGACCACCGCGAGGAGATCGAAGAGGTGCTCAAGGGCGCCGACATGGTCTTCGTCACCGCGGGTGAGGGCGGCGGCACCGGCACCGGTGGCGCGCCTGTGGTCGCCAACATCGCCCGCTCGCTGGGCGCCCTCACGATCGGGGTGGTCACCCGCCCGTTCACCTTCGAGGGCCGCCGTCGCGCCAACCAGGCCGAGGACGGCATCGCCCAGCTGCGCGACGAGGTCGACACCCTCATCGTGATCCCCAACGACCGGTTGCTGTCCATCTCGGACCGCCAGGTGAGCGTGCTGGACGCCTTCCGGTCCGCTGACCAGGTGCTGCTCTCCGGTGTCCAGGGCATCACCGACCTGATCACCACACCGGGCCTGATCAACCTCGACTTCGCCGATGTGAAGTCGGTGATGTCCGAGGCGGGTTCCGCCCTCATGGGCATCGGCTCGGCCCGCGGCGACGACCGCGCCGTCGCCGCCGCGGAGATGGCCATCTCGTCCCCGCTGCTGGAGGCGTCCATCGACGGCGCGCGGGGCGTGCTGCTGTCCATCTCCGGCGGCTCCGACCTCGGCCTGTTCGAGATCAACGAGTCGGCCCAACTGGTCAGCGAGGCCGCGCATCCCGAGGCCAACATCATCTTCGGCGCCGTCATCGACGACGCCCTGGGCGACGAGGTCCGGGTCACCGTCATCGCGGCCGGTTTCGACGGCGGCCAGCCCCCGACCCGCAGCAACCGGGACAAGGTGCTCGGCGCGTACGGCAGCTCCCGCGACGAGAGCAGCGGCACCACGACGTCCCCGGTCCGCCCGGCCACCCCGCCGGCCGAGCCGTCGCGTCCGGCCTTCGCCGGCCTGGGCAGCGTCACCCAGCGTGACGAGGAGCCCGCCCAGCCCGAGCCGGTGGCCGAGGTCCCGGCCCAGCCGGCCGCCCCGCAGGTCCCCCCGGCGCGTCCCTACCAGGACACCAGCGCCGAGGAGCTCGACGTCCCCGACTTCCTCAAGTAAGCACAGTCTCACGTGATAACGCACAACCACGCACGTCCGGGCGGCGCCCACTTCGCCTTCACCGACAGGTGGGGCGGGGTGAGCGCCGCTCCGTACGACAGCCTCAATCTCGGCGGTGCGGTCGGCGACGACCCCGCCGCCGTCCTGTCCAACCGCGGCCTCGCCGCCCGTGAACTGGGCCTGGACCCGGCGCACGTGGTGTGGATGAAGCAGGTGCACGGCAACGACGTGGCCGTGGTCGCCGCTCCGTGGGATGAGCACCGGGTACCGGAGGTGGACGCGATCGTCACCACCCGGCCCGGCCTCGCGCTCGCGGTACTGGTCGCCGACTGCGTCCCCGTGCTGCTGGCCGACACCGAGGCCGGAGTCGTCGCCGCGGCGCACGCCGGCCGGCCGGGACTGGTCGCGGGGGTCGTCCCGGCGGCAGTCGAGGCGATGGTCGGACTCGGCGCCAGGCCGGAGCGGATCACCGCCGTCACCGGGCCGTCGGTCTGCGGAGCGTGCTACGAAGTGCCCGAGCAGATGCGGGAGGACGTCGCCTCGGCGGTCCCCGAGGCCCGGGCCACCACCAGCTGGGGCACCCCCTCCGTCGACGTCGCCGCCGGGGTGCACGCCCAACTCGTCCGTCTCGGCGTTCCCGCGGGTGAGAAATCACATATCTGCACCATGGAGTCGGGCGACCACTTCTCCTACCGCCGCGAGCGCACGACCGGGCGGCTCGCCGGATATGTCTGGCTGGACGGCGACCAGTGAGCGACGCACGCGATGACTGACCGAACGGAAGAACGACGGGCCGAACTCGCGGCGAATCTCGCCCGGGTCGAGCAGCGGATCGCCGCGGCGTGCGCGGCGGCCGGCCGGGCCCGGGACGAGGTGACCCTGATCGTGGTCACCAAGACCTATCCCGCCAGTGACGTCCGGATCCTGTCGGAACTCGGCGTCCGCCAGGTCGCCGAGAACCGCGACCAGGATGCCGCGCCCAAGGCCGGGGCCTGCGGGGACCTGCCGCTCACCTGGCACTTCGTGGGCCAGTTGCAGACCAACAAGGTGCGTTCGGTGGTCGGTTACGCCGATGTCGTGCACTCGGTGGACCGGGTCCGGCTGGTCGAGGCGCTGTCCGCCGCGGTCATGAAGTCGCCGCGGGCCGACCGTGAACTGGGCTGCCTGGTCCAGGTCGCGCTGGACGCCGAGTCGGGGGCCCAGGGTACCCGCGGCGGAATCGCACCGGATGCCGTCGAAGGGATCGCCGAAGCGGTGACTGCCGCTCCGGGCCTGCGACTTGACGGCCTGATGACGGTAGCGCCGCTGGCCGGGGCCTACGCCGGTCAACCGCGCGCCGCGTTCGACCGGCTGGCGGAAATCTCATCCTGCCTGCGCGAGATGCATCCTGCTGCGAACATGGTCTCGGCAGGGATGAGCGCGGACCTCGAAGAGGCCGTTGCCGCAGGTGCGACACACGTACGCATCGGTAGCGCGGTACTCGGAGTCCGGACCGGGCTCCGGTAACGTCACCAACCAAGTCGGACCACACAAAAAATATGGTCTTTCCCCGCTGAGAGGACGCAGAGCATGGCCGGCGCGATGCGCAAGATGGCGGTCTACCTCGGCCTCGTGGAGGACGACGGGTACGACGGCCCGGGATTCGACCCGGACGACGAGTTCGAGCCCGAGCCGGAGCCGGAGCGTCCCCGCCGGTCGCACCAGCCGCACCCGTCCCACCAGCCACCGCACCAGACGCAACCGGAAGAGCCGGCACGCCTCGTGCACCCGCCGGTCCCTCGGGAACCGCGGATCGCCCCAGTGGCATCCATCACACAAGAACGCCATAGCCTGGAGAAGAACGCACCGGTGATCATGCCTAAGGTCGTGTCCGAACGAGAGCCGTACCGGATCACGACACTCCACCCCCGGACGTACAACGAAGCCCGTACCATCGGGGAACACTTCCGCGAGGGCACCCCGGTGATCATGAATCTGACGGAGATGGACGACACGGACGCAAAGCGACTTGTCGACTTCGCCGCCGGTCTGGTCTTCGGTCTGCACGGGAGCATCGAGCGGGTGACGCAGAAGGTGTTTCTGCTGTCGCCTGCTAACGTCGATGTCACGGCGGAGGACAAGGCCCGCATCGCCGAGGGCGGGTTCTTCAATCAGAGCTGAGATACGCAACCGCACGAAACCGGCCGCGAGGCCCACGAACAGGCAGAGGAGAGGGACGCGCGATGGACATCGCACTCCAGGTGCTGTGGATCGCGTTGATGTGCTTCCTGCTTGTCCTGATCTTCCGGTTGGTGATGGACTATGTCTTCCAGTTCGCCCGATCGTGGCAGCCTGGGAAGCCCATGGTGGTCGTCCTGGAGACCACCTACACTGTCACCGATCCGCCACTCAAGCTTCTGCGGCGGTTCATTCCGCCGCTGCGTCTCGGGGGCGTGGCGCTCGACCTGTCCTTCTTCGTATTGATGATCATCGTGTACATCCTGCTCACCGTCGTGGGGGGCTTGAGATGACCGATGCGGGCTCCCGATATGTCGACGATCACGTTGAGGTGAAGAGATGCCACTGACCCCCGAGGACGTGCGGAACAAGCAGTTCACGACCGTCCGCCTCCGAGAAGGCTATGACGAGGACGAGGTGGACGCCTTCCTCGACGAGGTCGAGGCGGAACTGACCAGGCTGCTGCGCGAGAACGAGGACCTGCGGGCGAAGCTGGCGGCGGCCACCCGCGCCGCCGCCCAGAACCAGCAGCAGGGCATGCGCAAGCCCGAGCCGCAGGACGGCCGCGGCGGCCCCGGTGCCCCCGTGCCCGCCGCCATATCCGGACCGCAGCCGGTGCCGCCGCAGCAGATGGGCGGCCCCCAGGGACCCGGCAGTGGCCTCGCCCTGCCCGCCGGGCCCAGCGCTCAGCAGGGCCACATGGGGCAGCACCCCATGCAGCAGCAGGGCCCCATGCAGGGCGGCCACCCCATGCAGCAGCAGGGTCCCGGTCCGATGGGCCAGCACCCGATGCAGCAGCAGGGTCCCGGCCACATGGGGCAGCACCCCATGCAGCAGCAGGGCCCCATGCAGGGCGGCCACCCCATGCAGCAGCAGGGCCCCGGCGGCGACAGCGCCGCCCGTGTGCTCTCGCTCGCCCAGCAGACGGCCGACCAGGCGATCGCCGAGGCGCGCGCCGAGGCCAACAAGATCGTCGGCGAGGCCCGCAGCCGCGCCGAGGGTCTGGAACGCGACGCCCGCGCCAAGGCGGACGCGCTCGAGCGGGACGCGCAGGAGAAGCACCGCGTGGCGATGGGCTCCCTGGAGTCCGCCCGCGCCACGCTGGAGCGCAAGGTCGAGGACCTGCGCGGCTTCGAGCGCGAGTACCGCACCCGTCTGAAGTCGTACCTGGAGAGCCAGCTGCGCCAGCTGGAGAACCAGGCCGATGACTCGCTCGCCCCGCCGCGGACCTCCGCGGCCCCCTCCCTGTCCTCCGGTTCCGGCGGCATGGGCGGCGGTATGGGTGGCGGCACCATGGGCGGCGGCATGGCCACGGCCGGAGCCGGCACCATGGGCGGTGGCCAGAGCTACGGCGGTCAGGGCATGGGCGGCCACGGCGGCCCGAACCCCACCTACGGCGGCCAGCAGCAGATGTCCCCCGCCATGACCCAGCCGATGGCACCGGTCCGGCCGCAGGGGCCGGCTCCGCTGCAGCAGGCGCCCACGCCGATGCGCGGGTTCCTCATCGACGAGGACGACAACTAGTCGCGCACAGGCGCCGGCCGCTCGCACGACGCGCACCACGGCACCACACAGGGCCGGGCCCCCAGGGAATCGCTTCCCTCGGGGCCCGGCCCTTTTGTGCCTCCCGCAAGCCCCTGCCCGCGGACGTCGCGCGCACGAGGAAACCGCCCCCGCCCACGGTGACGTGGACGGGGGCGGTTCGGCCTTCCCGGTACCCGGATGGGCTAAGCGGGCCCGCCGGGCTTCCGGTGCATGCTCACCGCTTGCGCAGGTGGAAGGTGAGGCCGAGGGCCTCGTCGGTGAAGGCGGGCCCGTAGCCGTCCTCGGGGCCGCCGGAGGCGAAGTCCGTCGCGAGGACCTCGTCCGCGACGAGTCCCGCGTGCTCCTCCAGCGCCGAGACCAGCTCGGCGTCCGCGGCGGCCCAGCGCAGCGCGATGCGGTCGGCGACGTCCAGGCCGCTGTTCTTGCGCGCCTCCTGGACGAGCCGGATCACGTCACGGGCCAGTCCCGCCCGTCGCAGCTGCGGGGTGACCTCCAGGTCCAGCGCTACGGTCGCGCCGGAGTCGGAGGCGACCGACCAGCCCTCGCGCGGGGTCTCCGTGATGATCACTTCCTCGGCCGAGAGGGCGACCGGCTCGCCGTCCACCACGACGGTGGCCGTGCCCTCGCGCAGACCGAGCGAGAGCGCGGCCGCCTCGCACTCCGCGATGGCCTTGGCGACCGCCTGGACGCCCTTGCCGAAGCGCTTGCCCAGCGCGCGGAAGTTGGCCTTGGCCGTGGTGTCCACCAGGGAGCCGCCGACCTCGCTGAGGGACGCCAGGGAGACGACGTTCAGCTCCTCCGCGATCTGCGCCCGCAGTTCCCCGCCCAGCGACTCGAAGCCCGCCGCGGCCACGAGCGCCCGCGAGAGGGGCTGACGGGTCTTGACGCCGGATTCCGCCCGGGTGGCCCGGCCCAGCTCCACCAGACGCCGTACGAGGGCCATCTGCTCGGACAGGGCGGGGTCGACGAGCGCCTCGTCCACCGTCGGCCAGCTCGCCAGGTGCACGGACTCCGGTGCCCCCGGGGTGACCGGGACGACCAGGTCCTGCCAGACGCGCTCGGTGATGAACGGCACCAGGGGCGCCATCAGCCGGGTCACGGTCTCCACGACGTCGTGCAGCGTGCGCAGCGCCGCCGGGTCGCCCTGCCAGAAGCGGCGACGGGAGCGGCGGACGTACCAGTTGGACAGGTCGTCCACGAAGGAGGAGAGCAGCTTGCCGGCCCGCTGGGTGTCGTACGACTCGAGCGCGCCGGTGACATCCCGCACCAGGGTGCCGAGTTCGCCGAGCAGCCAGCGGTCGAGCAGCGGCCGGTCGGCGGGCGCCGGGTCGGCGCCGCCGGGGGCCCAGCCGGCGGTGCGGGCGTACAGCGCCTGGAAGGCGACGGTGTTCCAGTAGGTCAGCAGCGTCTTGCGGACGACCTCCTGGATCGTGCCGTGGCCGACCCGTCGCGCCGCCCAGGGCGAGCCGCCGGCCGCCATGAACCAGCGCACGGCGTCGGCGCCGTGCTGGTCCATGAGCGGGATGGGCTGCAGGATGTTGCCCAGGTGCTTGGACATCTTCCGGCCGTCCTCGGCGAGGATGTGGCCCAGGCAGACCACGTTCTCGTAGGCGTTCCGGTCGAAGACCAGGGTGCCGACCGCCATCAGCGTGTAGAACCAGCCGCGGGTCTGGTCGATCGCCTCGGAGATGAACTGCGCGGGGTATGCGCCCTCGAACACCTCCTTGTTGCGGTACGGGTAGCCCCACTGCGCGAACGGCATGGAGCCCGAGTCGTACCAGGCGTCGATGACCTCGGGCACGCGCTCGGAGGGGGCCGAGCACTGCGGGCAGGCGAAGGTGACGTCGTCGATGAAGGGCCGGTGCGGATCGAGGCCGGTCTGGTCGGCGCCGGTCAGTTCCGACAGCTCGGCCAGCGAGCCGACGCAGGTGAGGTGGCCCTCCGCGCAGCGCCAGATGGGCAGCGGGGTGCCCCAGTAGCGGTTCCGGGACAGCGCCCAGTCGATGTTGTTGTTCAGCCAGTCGCCGAAGCGGCCGTGCTTGACCGCCTCCGGGTACCAGTTGGTGCGCTCGTTCTCGCGCAGCAGCGCGTCCTTGACCGCGGTCGTGCGGATGTACCAGGACGGCTGCGCGTAGTAGAGCAGCGCGGTGTGGCAGCGCCAGCAGTGCGGGTAGCTGTGCTCGTACGGCAGGTGCCGGAAGAGCAGGCCGCGCTCCTGGAGGTCGGCCACCAGGGCCTCGTCGGCCTTCTTGAAGAACTGGCCGCCGACGAGCTCCAGTTCCTCCTCGAAGGTGCCGTCGGGGCGCACCGGGTTGACCACCGGCAGGCCGTAGGCGCGGCAGGTCCTGAGGTCGTCCTCACCGAACGCGGGCGACTGGTGGACCAGACCCGTTCCGTCCTCGGTCGTCACGTACTCGGCGTTGACGACGAAGTGGGCGCCCTCGATCTCCACGAGGCCGAAGGGCCGGTCGTACGTCCAGCGCTCCATCTCGCGGCCGGTGAAGGACTGCCCGGTGGCCTCCCAGCCCTCGCCGAGCGCCTTGCCGAGCAGCGGTTCGGCGACGACCAGCCGCTCCGTGCCGTCGGTCGCGACGACGTAGGTGACGTCGGGGTGGGCCGCGACAGCGGTGTTGGACACCAGCGTCCAGGGCGTGGTCGTCCACACCAGGAGCGCGGCGTCACCGGCCAGCGGACCGGACGTGAGCGGGAAGCGCACGAACACCGAGGGATCCACCACGGTCTCGTAGCCCTGGGCGAGTTCGTGGTCGGACAGGCCGGTGCCGCAGCGCGGGCACCAGGGCGCCACGCGGTGGTCCTGGACGAGCAGGCCCTTGTCGAAGATCTGCTTCAGCGACCACCAGACGGACTCGATGTACTCGGGGTCCATCGTGCGGTAGGCCTCGTCGAGGTCGACCCAGTAGCCCATACGGGTCGTCAACTCGGCGAAGGCGTCGGTGTGGCGGGTCACCGACTCCCGGCACTTGGCGTTGAACTCGGCGATGCCGTACGCCTCGATGTCCTTCTTGCCGGTGAAGCCGAGCTCCTTCTCGACGGCGAGCTCCACCGGGAGGCCGTGGCAGTCCCAGCCGGCCTTGCGGGTCACGTGGTGGCCCTGCATGGTCTTGAAGCGGGGGAAGACGTCCTTGAAGACGCGGGCCTCGATGTGGTGCGCGCCGGGCATGCCGTTGGCGGTCGGGGGGCCTTCGTAGAAGACCCATTCGGGCTTGCCCCGGGTCTGCTCCAGCGAGCGGGCGAAGACCTTGTTGTCCTGCCAGAACGCGAGCACGTCGTGCTCCAGCGCGGGCAGGTCGACCTGGGCGGGGACCTGGCGGTACTGCGTCATCGGATTCTGCCTCCGGCGGACACGTCATTGGTGCGTGCGTATTCCGTCGGAGGGACGAGAGCCGGTTGCTGCGCCGGTCCCGCGGTACCACCCTCCTTGGCGGCGGGCGGCCCCTCGCGGGGTCGTTCCGCAGCCCCCTCATTGGGGTCGCGCTGCCGGTTCTACTCGCCCTCGCGGGCTTTCTTCCGGCGGCTCGGGGGTGATCTTCACGTCGCGCACACCCCCGGGCTTCCACCGCCCCCGGGTCGCTATGGGCTGCGTGCGGCGCTACTCGTCCCCTTCCACGCCTTTCGCTCCGCCCAGTGTACGGGGCCGGGGGGCGCCGTGTCGGCCGGGTTTTCCGCGGGGCGGGAGTGACCCGAATGGCCCGGTGCGCACCTCGTTACCGGTTGGTACCGGAATACCTGGCGGAGAGCTGGGCACAACGGATGCAGACCTGCCTCCCGGCCGGGCAAGGCGGGCGAATCCGGCGGCGTGCCCCGTTGCCGCGGGTCCGGAGCCGATTTATCGTTCCGGCACGATTCGCGAGCAAGATCACAATATGTGAAGGGGCCGCGACCATGGTGGGGAAGAAGACCACCGCCACGAAGAAGGCGACGGCGAAGAAGGCGACACCTGTGGGCGCTTCCGCGGACCGCGGGAAGGCCGCACCCGGGGTCGCCCCCGAACGCCCCGCCCTCTCCGCGCCCGCACGCGGGAAGGCCGCCGCGGCCGGGAAGGCGGCCAGGGCCGGGAAGGCGGCCAGGGCCGGGAAGTCCGGCACGGCCGCGTCCCCGGCATCCCGCACCAAGGCACCGGCCGCTGTGCAGGCGCCCGCGAAGACCCCCGCGAAGAGCCGCGCGAAGCCACTGGCCACGACCGCCCCCACGACGGTTTCGCAGGGCGGCGGGAAAAAGGCGGCGTCCTCCGGAAAAGCGGAATCCGTCACAAAGGCGGCATCCTCGAAGGGGGCGTCCGTGAGGCCGCCCGCCAAGAAGACGGCGGGTGCCGTGAAGCAGACCGCGGAAGGCACGCGGAAGACCGCGGCTCAGGCCGCAGGGAAGAGAGCTGCCGTGGCGGAGGCTGACAAGACCACGACGACGGCGCCCGCACGCACCAAGGGCCAGTCGGGCAAGGCCGGTACGGCGACGGGACGCGCGGCGCGCAAGACCGCGCCCCCGGCGAAGAAGACCGCCCCCGCGGCGGAGAAGGCGCCGGCGGCCAAGAAGGCCGCCCCGCCGAAGAAGACCGTGAAGGCGGGCCGGACGGCCGAGCCCGCCGAGGAGTCCGGGCCGGCGAACGCCGGCACGACCGCGAAGGCCACGAAAAAGGGAGCCAAGAAGGTGGTAGCGAAGAAGACCGCGGCCGGTACGGCCGCAACAGGGGGACCCGCCTCCGCGGTGCCCACGGCGCGCATCGCCCGGCCGACCGGCGTCGTGGCCCCGGGCGACCTGGCGGTCCGGCCCGACGAGGAGCCCTGGTCCGCCGAGGAGGTGGACGCGGCGCGCGCCGAGCTGCTGGCCGAGATGGGCCGGCTGCGGACGGAGATCACGACCTCGGAGGACGCCATCACCGGCCTGCTGCGCGACTCCGGTGACGGCGCGGGGGACGACCAGGCCGACACCGGCACCAAGAACATCACCCGCGAGCACGAGATGGCGCTCACCGCCAACGCCCGCGAGATGCTCGCCCAGACCGAGCACGCACTGGAACGGCTCGACTCCGGCACGTACGGGCTCTGCGAGTCCTGCGGCAAGCCCATCGGCAAGGCGCGCATGCAGGCCTTCCCCAGGGCCACGCTCTGCGTCGACTGCAAGCAGCGACAGGAGCGTCGCTACTGAGTTTTCGCGGGGGCCGCGCCCGGCCGCCCCCGCTGTTCGGACGTGTGTGCCGTAACCTCGTCAGCGTCAGGATCAGGCCTGGCCGGGACATCGGGGCTGAAGGACTCACATGGCGAAGGCACAGGAGACGGCGACGGACACGGCGGACGAGCCGACCGGCGGCACGGACGTGACCGTCCCCAAGGGACCGCGGCGCATCGCCGTGCTGCTCGGCGTGGCGGCGCTGGCGTACGCCCTGGACCTGCTCTCCAAGATCTGGGTGGTGACGCGCCTGGAGGGGCATGAGCCGATCGACGTGATCGGCTCCTACCTGCGCCTGGAAGCGGTCCGCAACGCGGGCGCGGCCTTCGGCTTCGGGCAGGGCATGACGATCGTGTTCACCGTGATCGCGGTCACGGTGATCGTCGTGATCGCCCGCATCGCGCGGAAGCTGCACAGCGTGCCGTGGGCGATCGCGCTCGGGCTGCTCCTCGGCGGCGCCTTCGGCAACCTCACCGACCGGGTGTTCCGGGCGCCGGGCTTTCTGCAGGGGCACGTGGTCGACTTCGTAGCGCCCGCCCACTTCGCGGTCTTCAACCTCGCCGACTCGGCGATCGTCTGCGGCGGCATCCTGATCGTCCTGCTGTCCTTCCGCGGCCTCGACCCGGACGGCACCGTCCACAAGGACTGACGCGGCCGCCCGGCCGCCGGGAGGGGCCGGAACGCGTGAGCGGGAAAGCGCCGGTCACCCATCCGGCATACTCGACCAGGTGAGTATGTCTGCCGAAGTTCGGTCCCTCCCTGTTCCCGACGGTCTCGAAGGCGAACGTGTCGACGCCGCCATCGCCCGTATGTTCGGATTCTCCCGGACCAAGGCCGCCGAGCTGGCGGCGGCGGGGAAGGTGACGATCGACGGCAGCACCGCCGGGAAGTCCGACCGCGTCTCCGGCGGCGCCTGGCTGGAGGTCGAGCTGCCCGCCCCGCCGCGTCCCGTGGAGATCGTCGCGGAGCCGGTGCCGGGCATGCGCATCGTCCACGACGACGAGCACGTGGTCGTCATCGACAAGCCGGTCGGCGTGGCGGCGCACCCCAGCCCTGGCTGGACCGGCACCACCGTCATCGGCGGGCTGGCCGCGGCCGGCTACCGGATCTCCACCTCCGGCGCCGCCGAGCGCCAGGGCATCGTGCACCGGCTGGACGTCGGCACCTCCGGGCTCATGGCCGTGGCCAAGTCGGAGATCGCCTACAGCGACCTCAAGCAGCAGTTCCGCGAGCGCACCGTCGACAAGCGCTACCACGCCCTCGTCCAGGGCCACCCCGACCCGCTCAGCGGCACCATCGACGCGCCGATCGGCCGCCACCCCACCCACGACTACAAGTGGGCCGTCACCGCGGACGGCAAGCCCAGCGTCACGCACTACGACCTGGTCGAGGCGTTCCGCGCGGCCTCGCTGCTGGACATCAAGCTGGAGACCGGCCGCACCCACCAGATCCGCGTGCACATGGCCGCGCACCGCCACCCCTGTGTCGGCGACCTCACCTACGGCGCCGACCCGACGATCGCCAAACGGCTGGAGCTCGGGCGCCAGTGGCTGCACGCCGTGCGCCTGGGCTTCACGCACCCCGGGGACGGCCGCTGGGTCGAGTTCGAGAGCGACTACCCCGAGGACCTCCAGCACGCCCTCGACATCGTGCGGGGCGACAGTGCCTGAGGCGTACACGATCCGGGTGCCCGAGGGCCCCGACGACCTGAAGGCGTACTTCGCCGTACGGCACGAGGTCTTCGTGCTGGAGCAGAAGGTGCCCGCAGACCTGGAGTACGACGAGTTCGACGCGACCGCCGTCCATGTGGTGGCGATCGGTCCCGACGGCGCGCTGGGCGCCGGCCGGCTGCTCCCCGGCGCGGACGGCACCGGCGTCCTGGGCCGTCTCGCGGTGCTGTCGCGGGCCCGCGGGCTGGGCGTGGGAGCGGCACTGGTGCGGGCCGTGGAGGAGCAGGCCCGGCTGCTGGGGCTGCGCGTCGTCGAACTGCACGCGCAGGTCCACGCCCTCGGCTTCTACGAGCGCCTGGGCTACGAGCCCTTCGGCGAGGAGTACGAGGAGGCGGGCATCGCCCACCGTTCCATGAGGCGCGCGCTGTGACGCGCTGACCCGAGTGGGCTCCGCGGACATGTCACGCTAGGGGCGTGGATCAACTCGCGCTGTTCTTCGCCCTGATGCTCGCGGCCATCATCATGGTCCCGCTGGGCGACCGGCTGGGGCTGCCGTCGCCCGTTCTCATGACACTGCTCGGGGTCGTCCTGGCCCTGCTGCCGTTCGTGCCCAACGTGCAGATCAACCCGGCGCTCATCCTGCCGCTCGTGCTGCCGCCGCTGCTCTACGCCTCCGTGCAGCGCACCTCGTGGCGGCAGTTCGCCGCCAACAAGAGGGCGATCTTCCTGCTCGCCGTCGCCCTGGTGCTCATCACCACGGCGGCCGTGGGCGGCATCGCGAACGCCGTCCTCCCCGGGATCTCCCTGGCCGGCGCCGTCGCGCTCGGCGCGCTCGTCGCCCCTCCGGACCCCGTGGCGGCCACCGCCGTGGCCGGGCGGCTCGGCCTGCCCCGGCGCATGATCTCCACCCTGGAGGGCGAGGGGCTGTTCAACGACGTCACCGCGATCGTGGTCTACAACGTGGCCGTCGCCGCGGCCGTCACCGGCTCGTTCTCCTGGCCCGAGGCACTCGGCGAGCTGCTGCTGTCGGCGGTCGTCGCGGTCGTGGTCGGCTTCGCCCTGGGCTGGATGGCCTCCAAGCTGATGGGGGTCGTCGGCGACCCGACCCTCCAGATCGGGCTGTCGCTGCTGGTCCCCTTCGCGGCGTACGCCATCGCCGACGAGGCGCACGGCTCGGGCGTCCTCGCCGTGCTCACCACGGCGCTCTTCCTGGCCGAGCACGCCGTGGACGCCGACGACGTGACGGGGCGACTGGTCGGCGCCACCTTCTGGGAGGTCGTCGACACCCTGGTCACCGGCGTCGCCTTCGGCCTCATCGGCCTGGAGCTGCACAACGTCTTCGGAGTCGGGGCCGGCCGCTGGGGGACGATGGTCGGCCACGCGGCACTCGTCGTCGGCGCCGTGATCGTCGTCCGGCTCGCCTACCTGCTGCCCGCGGCATACGCCGCCAGGAAGCTGCACAAACGGCGCGACCTGGACGAGGACATCCCCATGAGCGGGCGGGAGACCGTCGTCATGTGGTGGTCCGGCATGCGCGGCGTGGCGTCCGTCGCGCTGGCCCTGGCCATCCCGCACACCATCGACAACGGCGACCCCTTCCCGGCCCGCGACGAGATCCTCTTCATCGCGTTCTCCGTCGTCCTGACCACCCTGGTCCTCCAGGGCCTCACCCTGCCGTGGGTCGTCAGACGGCTCGGGGTCAGCAGCGACACCCAGATCGAGCACGACATGGAGATGCTGCTCGCGCTGCGCGCCATGGCGGCGGCCAAGCAACGGCTGAAGGAGGTCGAGGCGACCGAGAGCTTCCCCGAGGAGGTCTCCGAACTCCTGCACCGCCGGGCCTTCGACGTCGGGGCGCGGATCTGCCCCGACATCGTCGACGACGACAAGCGCGACCGGCACACCGCGCGGGTGAGCCGCATCAGGACCCTCGAACGCGTCCAGCGGGACATGCTCTCCGCGGCCCGGCACGAGGTCCTCGCGGCGCGCAGCGAACCCGGCTACGACCCGGAGATCGTCGACCGGGTGCTGCGCCAGCTCGACGTCCGCAGCCTGCGGGTGTCCCGCTAGGGGTCGCGGGCGCCCCCCGGGGCCCGCTAGCGGGCCCCCGGACCCGGCCCGATGTCGCTCGCGCCCGGCGTCGCCTGCTGCCGGTCCGGAGCGTCGGCGAGCCCCGGCGCCGGGGCCGTGTTGATGCGGGGCAGGGCGTACGGGTGCTCGCGGCGCAGCCACTCGATCATCTGCTCGCGCACCACGCAGCGCACCGTCCAGATGTCGTCCGCGTCCTTCGCCGTGGCCAGCGCCCGCACCTGGATCGTGGACGGGGTGGTGTCCGTCACCACCAGCCCCCAGGCGCGGCCGTCCCACTGCTCGCACTCCTTGAGGACCTGCAGCAGCCGTTCGCGCATCAGGTCCACCGGAGTGGTGTGGTCCAGGTGGAAGTAGACGGTGCCCGTCATCCGGGCGGTGCCGCGCGACCAGTTCTCGAACGGCTTGCTGGTGAAGTACGACACCGGCATGGTGATCCGCCGCTCGTCCCAGGTGCGGACCACGAGGTAGGTGAGGGTGATCTCCTCGACCGTCCCCCACTCGCCCTCCACCACCACGGCGTCGCCGATCCGCACCATGTCGCCGAAGGCGATCTGCAGCCCGGCGAACAGGTTCCCCAGCGTCGACTGGGCGGCGATACCGGCGACGATGCCGATCAGACCCGCGGAGGCCAGCATGGAGGCGCCGAAGCCGCGCATCGCCGGGAACGTCAGCAGCATCGCCGCCACCGCGACGACACCCACCACCGCCGACACCACCCGCTGGATCAGCGACACCTGGGTGCGCACCCGGCGCACCCTCGCCGCGTCCTGCGCCCCGGAGGCGTACCGCGAGTACGAGGCCTCCACGACGGCCGCCGCCACCCGGACCACCAGCCAGGCGCAGGCCCCGATCAGTACCAGGGTCAGCACCTGGCCGATCGCCCGGGTGTGGCCGCGGGCGAGGTGCGCCTGCTCGTAGGAACCCCGCAGCAGCGAGCTGCAGATCACCAGTTGGAGCGGCAGCCGGGCGCGCCGCAGCAACTGCCACAGAGGGGTCTCGGGATGACGGGCGTCGGCGCGGCGCAGCGCGTGGTCGACGGCCCAGCCCACGGCCAGAGTCACGATGAGGGAGCCGCCCACCACGCCCAGCGGCCGTACGACGGAGTCCATGGTTTCGACGGTAACGGGCATGATGGAGCCCGTACCCCGATCGTGCGGCCCCTATGGGATGTGAATTGTGACCTCCGGCATGACCATCGTGCTCTTCCACTCGGCCTACGGGCTCCGCCCCGCCGTGCACGCCGCCGCCGACCGGCTGCGCGCAGCCGGGCACGAGGTGCACGTGCCCGACCTGTACGAGGGCCGCACCGCCGAAACCGTCGAAGAGGGCATGGCCATCAAGGACGAGATCGGCCGCGACGAGCTGCTGATGCGGGCCGTCACCGTCTCGGGACCGCTCTCCGAGCGCGGGCTGGTCTACGCGGGCTTCTCCCTCGGCGGCTCCATCGCGCAGAACCTCGCCCTCGCCGACGACAAGGCCCGCGGCCTCCTGCTGCTGCACGGCACCTCCGACATCGCCGACGACGCGGCCACCGACATGCCCGTCCAGCTGCACGTCGCCGAGCCGGACCCCTTCGAGCCCGACGACTGGCTGAACGCCTGGTACCTGCGCATGCGCAAGGCGGGCGCCGACGTGGAGGTCCACCGCTACCGCGGCGCGGGCCACCTGTTCACCGACCCCGGTCTCGACGACTACGACGCCGAGGCCGCCGAGCGTGCGTGGGCGATCGCCCTGGACTTCCTCGCCGACATCGCGGCGGACGCGGAGTGACCGGGGGCTGAGGGCTCGGGACGGGCAACTGCCCTGCTCGCACACGGCGTTGTCAGTGCCGGATGGGATCATCCGGCCATGGGTGTTCTCTACGGCTACTACTCCGCCGGTGACGACCGGGACGCGGTCCGCGCCGTGGTCCGTGCCGAGGTCCACGACGACGGCGCGGCCCTCGCCCCCGACTACGACCAGCTGGTGATCAAGGGTGTCGACCCGGTGCTCGAACTCCTCCCCGCCGAGGTGCTGATCACCGGCCGCGCCGCCGAGGACGTCCAGACAGACCCCCGCCGCGGCGCCCTCGTCGGCATGGCCGGGGACGGCCAGGTCGTCGCCGTCTCCCTCACCGACACCTTCCGCGACGCCCTCGCGGCCTTCGACCCCCGCCTCCTCGACGACGTCGCCGTCGGCTGGGCCCGCACCTCGCGCACCCCGGCCGTCTCCGGGTCCTCCCGCGGCGAGTTGGACCCCCACGCCCGCGGCCGCTTCCTCAAGGACCTGGCCGCCCTGGCCGGCCGCGCCTCGTCCGGCGGACGCCGCCTCTACTGCTGGATCTGCCCCTGACGCGCCGGGCGGCCCGGGCGGCCCGGGACCTGCGATGGGGCCACCAAGGGCTGACAGGGGGGAGAGCCGCTGTGGCCGGCGTTCTTCGGGACGTTTCCGGTCGTCGAGCTCCTGCGCCGCGGCGCCTCCCGCACGGAGAACGCCGACGGCCTCCTCATCGAACAGGCCCGCCGGGAGCAGGCCCACGGTGACCGCTTGTCGTACAACTCGCTCACGCCGCACAACATCCCCTACCCGTGGGGGGACTCGCCCCGCGGCCAGGCGTGGCCACGCGTGACCGGGCCGGGGGCGAACGTAGAGTCGGCGCGTGCTGATGACTCGCGAGAAGACCCACTTCGTCCTGGGCCCCGTTCCGTTGCTCCTGCTGGCCGAGGCCCCGATCCACGACGGCCTGCCGGTGCTGCACGCGCCCGAGGGCCGCATGCCGTCGTGTCCCGAGTGGCGGATCATGCCGCGGCTCACCATGTCGGTGGTGGACGGCCCCGGAGACGCGGGATGCCTCGTGCAGGGCGCCCGGTCGCAGGAGGAGGCCGAGGACATGGCCCGGTGGTGCGGCGCCGTGGAACAGGCCGGCGGAGCCGTCGTCGTCTCCCTCGACTCCTTCGACGCACTGCCCGGGGAGATCGACTGGGACGAGCTGTTCACCGGTGGCCGGTCCCGGGGCGGATTCGTCGCCATGGCGTGAGGGCGCCGTGTCCCGGGCCCCGGCGCCCGGCGACTCGGCTCCCGTCGGGAACCCGCGGACGCCCGGGCGGACAACGGCATCGTCCGGGATGCCGAGGGGGATGTCGTCCCGTTCCCCGATGCAGGAGCAGGCGGGTCGGTTCACCGGCGTCGGCCCTGGCCCCGGTGTGGAACTCGCCGATGCGGTCGGTGGTGGAGAACTGGCCCCTCGCCGGGCCGTGTGCTCAGCGACCGGCCAGTCGGGGAAGCCGGGTTCGGTCGCGTCGGTCGCGTCGGTCGCGTCGGTCGCGTCGGGCCCGACGGAAGACCGATGCGGCTGTGGGAGATCGTCCACGCGGCGACGGGCCCGGCCCCGAAGACCCCCTGCCGCAGGCCGAGCGCGTCCGCCGCCTCCTCGGGCCCGACGTCCCGGACCGCGCGCCACGACGTCTCGCAGCCGATGCCCAGGTTCCCCGCCCCCCCGCGCACGTTCTAGAGGTGCCGCATCCACAGATTGGTCTCGGCGTAGACGCCCTGGTCCCGCTCGCGATCGATCTCGACGGGATCGAGGGCGTCCGGAACGACATAGCGCCCGGTCTGGGGGAAGGCCATCGAGGTCCACTGCTCCCACTGCGCGACGGTCCCAGGGATGACCATGGAACGCGGGGCGGGGGCGAGAACGGTCGCCCCGAGGCGCTGGTGGGTGCGGATCCACGGATCGAGGTGCAGGCCGTCGTCACGCGTCCAGCGGGCGAAGTCCTCCATCGAGGTCAGGGGATACCTCGCCTTGAGGGCCGGCCGCACGGGAGCGATCACGCGTCGCAGCCCGGCTTCGACAGCGCGTCGGCGCAGCGCGGTGAGTGCCTCCCCGGCCAGCCCGCGGCCCGAGTGGCCGGGCAGCACGGTGGCGGCCATGATGCACAGAGTGTCGGGCGCGACGGACGCCTCGTCCTCCGTCACCGCCTGCTCCAGGGCGCCGTCGTAGCCGGACGGCAGCGTGTCCACGTTCCCGTCCCAGCGCAGGGCCACGCCCGCGGCGTTGGCGACCACCTTGCCGTCCTGCACCAGCAGCACGTCGAAACGGGGAAAGCAGGTCGTCGCACGACGCCGGTAGTTCTTCGAGAACGGGTCGTGCAGGACAAAAGTCGGCCAAACGTCGCGGAGCGCGGCCTTGGCCTGCTGATACAGGTCGGGTCGCTCACTGGTCGTCATGATCTCTGTCGTGGGCACCCGTGGATCCTAGAGCGACGGGTCGGGACGGGCGGGGAGTTGGGGCTCTCCGAGTGCGACGCTCCCGGGGGACGCCGTGGACGCGGTCGCCGATGTACCGTGCCCACGTGATCGTCTGTCCGCTCCGGCACGTCGGCCATCAGAACGAGGCCGGCCCCGACGGCGCCACGGTGCACGTCGACGAGAGCGGCAGCCTCCACATCGACGAGCAGGACGGCGATGACGTGAAGCTCCTGGGCATCTACCCGACCGAGCAGAGAGCCGAGGAGCGCGTCCGTCGCGCGCACGTCCTACCGGGGTTCCGCGGAGAACCTGAATGCTCCCTGATCGTCCCGTATCTCCTCGACGAGGACACGTGGACGGAGGGCTTCGTCCGCATCCCCCGCGGCGAGTAGTCGCGGCGGAACGAGCACATGGCCGGGCTCAGCTCCCACCGGCCGGGTGGCGGGCCGCGTCGCGCGCCTGCGTGATGCGGGTCTGCACTCCCATGACCACGTCGTGGAGGCGCCCCGGCCGGACGAGTTCGCGCGCCATCCACGCGTCGAGGCGAGGACGCAGATACCGGACCGCCCAAGCACCGTGGCGCCGCAGGACCGAGCGGCTGATCGAGATCTCCTCCTGGATCTCCCGACGCAGGTCGTCGGTCCAGCCCTGTTCGCGGTCGGCAGGGTCCAGCGGGGCTTTGAGGACGCTCACGGCCTCGGCGAGAAATTCCGGAAGATCCATCGGATGACGCCGGTCAGCCGGCGGCGAGGATCTCGGGGAGGCTCACCGCGGGGCAGCCGAGCAGCGCTGTCAACGCGCGCTGCTGACGGCCGCTCAAAGCGGCCACGAAGACCGCCGCATCGGCGTCCGCCCGCTCGCAGGCCTCGGCCACATCGAGGACCTTCCCGTGGCTCAGCAGGGTCCGCGAGGAAAAGGGCAGAGCCATCTTCTGCACCCCGCCGTCCGAGACCCCTCGTCGTTGCACGATCTGCCCGACGACCCGAGCGCCGCGAACCGCCAGTCCGGTGGCCGCCGTGTTCATGAGCGTGACGAAGTCCTTCTCCTTCGCGGAGAAGTAGCCGACCACCACGACATCGGCCCCCATGACCGTGAGCCGCGATGCCTGTCGCCGGATCGGCTCCGGTCGCGCGCGGCGCGCCGGGCGGCGGTCGCGTCGTGGGGGCTGATGCATGCGGCACAGGCTAGAGGTCCGGCCGTCCGCGGCGACACGTGATTTCCCCGCGGGCGGGCGCAGAGAGGAGGCGGACGCAGGGTACGAGAGTGCCGCACCGGGGAGGCCGGCATTCACGCGCGCGTGTCGACGCCGAGTTCGGTGAGCAGGCCCTTGATGCGCTGTTCGATCTGGTCGCGGATGGGGCGGACGGCGTCGACGCCCTGGCCGGCGGGGTCGTCGAGCGTCCAGTCGAGGTAGCGCTTGCCGGGGAAGACGGGGCAGGTGTCGCCGCAGCCCATGGTGACCACCACGTCGGAGGCCTGCACGGCTTCGGTGGTGAGCACCTTGGGCACTTCGGCGGAGATGTCGATGCCGGCCTCCTTCATGGCGTCGACCACCGCGGGGTTGACCGTGTCGGCGGGGGCGGAGCCGGCCGAGCGGACCTCGACGCGGTCGCCGGCGAGGTGGGTGAGGAAGGCGGCGGCCATCTGGGAGCGGCCGGCGTTGTGCACGCAGACGAACAGCACGGACGGGACGGCGGGAGTACTCACAAGTCTTCCTTGTTCAGTGGCTGGTGGTGAGGAGTTCGGGTTCGCCAGGGGACGCGGCGGCCGCCGCGGGTGCGGCCCGGGCGGAGGGGCCGAAGAGGACGGCGGCCAGCGCGAGGCCGATGGCGGCGCCCGCCAACTGGGCGGCGATGAAAGGCGTCACGGAGGTGGGGGCGATGCCGGCGAAGGTGTCGGAGAAGGCGCGGCCGATCGTCACGGCGGGATTGGCGAAGCTGGTGGAGGAGGTGAACCAGTAGGCCGCGCCGATGTAGCAGGCGACCGCGGCCGGGCCGACGCGCTGCTGCCCGGTACGGCCGAGACCGAGGACGAGCAGGACCAGACCCGCGGTCGCCACGACCTCGCCCAGCCACAGGTGCCCGGCGGACCGGTCATGGGTGGAGAAGCGCACCAGGGGTTCGGCGAACATCGCGTTCGCCAGCATGGACCCGCCGATGGCGCCGGCGGTCTGGGCGGACAGGTAGGCCGCGACATCGCGCGGGGCCGGTCCGTCGTCGGTGGCGCGGCCGGTCCACCAGGCGACGAGGGTGACCACCGGGTTGAAGTGCGCGCCGGAGACCGGACCCAGCAGCGCGACGAGCGCACCCAGGCCGAACACGGTGGCCAGCGAGTTGGCGAGCAGCTGCACGCCCACGTCGCGGGAGAGTTCGGTGGCCTGGATGCCGGAGCCCACCACGACCGCGACGAGAGCGGCCGTGCCGATGAACTCCCCGGCGGCACGGCGACCGAGTGGAGAACCTGAGTTCATCAGCAGGCCCCGGCCCCGGCCCCGGCCGACTCGGCCGGGGTCCGCAGGAGCGAGGACAGGCGTGCGAGCGCGACGGGCAGCACCCAGTAGTAGACCCAGGTCCCGCGCCGCTCCGAGCCCACGAGGCCTGCTTCCCGCAGCACCTTCAAGTGGTGCGAGATGGTCGGTTGGGACACGTCGAAGGGCCCGGTCAGGTCGCATACGCAGGCTTCGCCGCCCTCGTAGGAGGCGATCAGCGACAGCAGCCGCAGCCGCACCGGATCCGCCAGCGCCTTGAACATGCGCGCCAGATCGACGGCGTCCGCCTCGCCGAGCGGTTCCCGGACCATCGGCGAGCAGCACGCCGCTTGATCGTCCTGACCCAGCACGGTCAGCTCTGATTTCGACATGTGTCTATGTTGACGCTTGTCGAATCAGGTGGCAACCTCGGATCCGTCGAGCTGTATCGACAACTGTCGATACAGAACCTGATGAGGGAGATCGCCATGTCCCGTGTTCAGCTCGCCCTGCGCGTCCCCGACCTCGAGGGCTCCATCGCCTTCTACTCCCGGCTCTTCGGCGCCGAGCCCGCCAAACTCCGCCCCGGCTACGCCAACTTCGCCATCACCGAGCCCCCGCTCAAGCTCGTCCTGATCGAGGGCGGGGACGGCCGGGACACCCGGCTGGACCACCTCGGCGTCGAGGTCGAGTCCACCGGACAGGTTGCCGCGGCCACCGGCCGACTCCGGGAAGCGGGTCTGGCGACCTTCGAGGAGAACGACACCTCCTGCTGCTACGCCCTCCAGGACAAGGTCTGGGTCACCGGCCCCGGTAAGGAGCCCTGGGAGGTCTACGTCGTCAAGGCCGACGCCGACACCGCGCCGCCCGCTTGCTGCGGCGTCGACGAGCAGTCCGAGCCGGCGGCCGCCGCGTGCTCGTGCGGCAGCCGGCGCGACCGGCAGGACGCGCGGTAGGCGTCATCACCGTGTACGGGACGGGGATGCCCGTCGCCGGATGCGACCTCGGGTGCCGAAAATTAGGCTGGTGGGGGGATGCCCGACTATGTCGAGGTGAGTATCCGTGCCGACCTACATCTCGCTGCTGAACTGGACCGAGCAGGGCATTCGCGCCTGCAAGGACACGGCGACCCGTGCCGACGCGTTCGCGGCCGCGCTCGAAAGGCTCGGCGCCAGGCTCGTGACCATGTACTGGACCGTCGGTTCGTACGACCTCGTGGCGGTCCTTGAAGCACCCGACGACGAAACGGCAGCCGCCGCGCTCCTCCAGCTCGGCGAGGCGGGCAACGTCCGCAGCACGACCATGCGAGCGTTCGGCCGAGACGAGATCGAAGGCGTCATCGCCAGGGCATCCATGTGAGGCCCGTAGCGCCGTCCGTTCGTGTCGAGAGGGCCACGAGGGCGTCGCCCTGCCGCTCTCGTGGGGCGGGGGAGGAAGCGGGTGCCGCGGTTCTGGCCCTGCCGGGCGCCAGCGAGAAGGCACCGGACCGGTCACGGTCCGGTGCCTTCGGGCGGTGGTGATGTGGGGCTGCCGGGACGACCCTTTTGCCGCCAGCCTCCGCAGTGGTGGGGGGTCAGGCCGGGGTGCCGGCGTCCTGCGTGGAGGCCGTGAACGCCTCGGGGCCCTGCTCCGCCGCTGCCGGGTCCATCCACATGACCTGCCAGCCGTGGCCGTCGAGATCGAAGAAGCTGCGTGAGTACATGAAGCCGTAGTCCTCGGCGCCGTCCGCCTCGGAGCCGCCCGCCGCGAGCGCGGCGGCGCTGACCACGTCGACCTGGTCGCGGGACGACACGCTGAAGCAGTACAACGCCAGCGTGTGCGTGGTGGGGTCGGCCATCGGCAGTTTCGCGAACTCCGCGAACTTCTCGCGGCTCAGCAGCATGACGAAGGCATGCTCGCCGACCGGCATGCAGGCGGCGGTCTTGTCGGTGAAGTTCGGGTTGAAGCCGAACCCGAGCTCGGCGAAGAACGCCTTGCTGCGCTCGAGGTCCGCTACGGGGATGTTGACGAACAGCATGCGGCCGGGGTGTGCGGGAGTCGTCATGGTGGGTCTCCAGTCGGTGGCTCGACGGCGTACGTACGGAGGGACCGGCCCTACCGGCGGAACTCATCGGTGTACCTTCGCCGGCCACCCGAAACAGCGGACACCGTCGCCCGGATGTCCTCGTTGCCATCGCTGCCACGACGGCCGCCACTGCTGTCGGCAACGAGGAGCGGTGGCCCTACGATCTTGCGGTGAGCTACGACATCTACTTTCTGAGCCGACGCGACGGCCAGTCCTGGGATGAGGTCCTGGAGGCCATGGAGGACGCAGCCCAAGACAGCGGGCCCATCCCCGCTGAGCTCCTCGCAGCATGGCAGCGAATAGTGCCGCAGGCCCGAACCCTGCTCGGCGATGTGGAGATCGCGGAGGATGAGCAGGAGTCGCGGGACCTGAGCCACTCCGGTACTGGTGTCGACCTTTCAGTGTTCGGTGACGAGGTCAGCATCACCGTGCCCTACTGGCACGTCGGGGACGGTGCCGCAACGGTGCTCGGCAAGGTCTTTGGCCTCTCCGCGATCGTGGAGAAGGAGACCGGCCTGACTGCCTATGATCCCCAAGTGGAGATGCCATTGGCGGAGATGCCCCCGCAGCAGGCAACGGGCATCATGTCGCGGGTCACGTCGGACCTCCGAAACCGCTACGGGGGTTGAGGGCCCCGTGCCCGGTCCGTGCCCGCGGGAGCGGCAAGCCACGGTCAACAGCGGGTGTCAGGGAGAGCCTCCGCTACACCCTGGAACCCGTTCTCGCAGGTCAGGCTGTAGTCGAGGCCCAGAAGCCCGGTGATTCCCAAGCTCAGGTGAGATTCACCGCTGTGCCCGCCTGGCGGATCGGCTGCCCAAGAACCTTATCGACCTCCGTTGATACGGCGTCGAGGAGTGAATCGCTCCGGCCGTCGCCCGAGTCGTCGGCAGCAGGCAGCGTGGAGCCGGGCTGAACTTACAAGTCAGGGATCAGCAACGACGCTGGCCTCGGACCGGGCCACTGTCCTCTCGTGCCGATGGGAACGGTCGGGTGCGGCGCCGACGGGATTCGAACCCGCGCGCAAGGTAGGGCAAGGGCCGCCCGGACCCGCACTGGAGTCGTCGCAGGAGGGACCTCCCCTACGACGATCGCAATCGACCGCTCTGCCACGGCGCCGCAACCTACGGGACCGCGCGATCCCGCTTCGGCGAGCGTAGAGGCAGTCTCGTGCAATGGGCGACCACATTATTCGCGGATGCCGGCCCAGCTCAGAGAACGCGAACGTGCGATCCTCGCTGAGGGGCGCGCAGGACTTGTTCTGTGCCGCATCGGGCGGTCAGTAGGCCGCTCCAATAGGAGCCTTCCGACAGGTCGCACCCGGGCTTGGCCAGAACTGACAAGGCAGGTGTCGGCGGCGACGTTGGGGGCCCCAGACGCCATGCAGGCCGGCGCGGCGGCCCGGTGAACGACATCTGCAGGCAACGTGTCAGCCGCGAGGTTCGGCCAGGACGCATGCCAGCAGATCCGAGGGTGGGACGCTTGCGCCATGACGAATGCCACCGCCGACGATTACCGCTGGTTCGAAGCGGACTTTGCCCGTCTTGCCGAGGCGTACTGCATCACGCTGGTCCGCGGGATCACGCCAGTGAAGGTGCTCCAAGTACTTAGGGCTGAGGTGCGAGGGCACGGCATTGGAGTGGCAACGCTGGACGAGCACGCCTACGAAACGGCCCAGGTGCACGAGGGCACCCATGGTTACCTCGGAGTGGCGCCCCTCCACGGCTGGACGGTGATGGTGGAACCCAACGGCTACATAGGGACGCTCGACGGAGCCCTGTCGCATCTGTCGGCCGGGGGCACGGTGGTGTCCCACTTTCGGAACGTCAACGCGGTCGATCATTTCAACTGGTTCGAGCACGGCAAGCTAAGGCTGCACTTCGAGCCGCTGTTTGCCTACTACCGAGACGGCAGCGACCCCGAGAGCTTGGTGACAGCCATGCGCGAGGTGGGCTTCGCCACGGAGGAAGGAAGCTCAGATGGCCTGGACGTGGTCACCGCTGCCACCTTCGCTCTCGCCGAGCGCGTCACCGGGATCCGACTGACTCCGGAATTTCTGGAGAGCACCCAGTTCATCGAGGGCCTGGCGCCGATACCCAGCGGCTGACCAGATCTGGCCAGCCCGAACGGGATGCGGGTGCTCTGTGGCTCCTGACGGCAGAAGATGACGGCAACAGTGCCGTACACATGAGGACCTTGGCGGCAACAGGGGACCAGCGCAGAGCCGGTTCAGTGTCAACGCGCCAGCGCCCACGTGGCCACGAACGAACTCCTAAAGGGGTGTCGCCCTGCAAGTTGAGCATCGTCGCCGGGCCGTCCCTGGGCCGTGGAAGGTGGACCAGCGCTGACCAACGTTGACAACCAGTGACAGCGCCACCGCTGATCGGCGGGCCGTTCCGTCCGGAGCAGCGGCCCACCCGGCAGGCGGCTCAGTAGACCGATATGTGCACGTGGTCGAAGTGGTTCTGGGTGATGGAGCCGCGGTCCTCCATGAGCTTCCAGCCCTGCTGGGGGAGGCGGCTGGACCATATGTGCTGTTCGTAGATCACGTACCATATGCCGAATTCGTCCGCGTGCTCGCGGACCCAGGCGACGATGTCGTCGCCGAGGGCCTCGGGTCTGCCGGTGACCTTGTGGCCGGCGGGCATGAGCATGAAGTCGCAGGCACGGCCCAGGGGGTGTTCGCCGCCGCCGGCGATGCCGCCGTCCTCGCGGTAGCAGCCGGGGGCGCCGCGGAGGCCGCGGGGGCCGAACTCCTTGACGACGGCGTCGCGGACGGCCTTCATGCGCGCGGTGATGTGGTCGGGGCCCTGGGGGGCCTCCTCGGGCCAGTTGGCCGCCCGCACTTGGGCGGAGAGCGTGGGCCAGGCCACGGCCGCCAGTACGAGGGCGCCGATCACGAGCAGCCCGAAAACGGTGCGGCGGACGCTGCGGCCGCGTGTGGTGTCCCGCCCCCTGGTGGTGTTCATCGCCCCCCACAACGCCCGGCGCGAGCGGTAAGTGCCCGGCTGGACCAGCGGCGTCGGTGACGCGAATATCACGTCCCGCCGGGGGCCCGGCCCGGTGACGCGGGCGTACGCTCCTGCGTTGACCCGTCGACGGGGAGCCGACACACGTACAGCCAGGAGGCGCAGGACAGATGGCCACAGGTCTCACGAGTGACGAGCAGCGCGGGGAGCGGATCGTCGAGGTCTTCGGGACCGCCTTCGGCGAGCTGCTCGCGGCGGATCCGGCGGCCTTCCGGGTCAAGTTCCGCAAGATGGCGGCCTCGGCGTTCGCGTTCTACCGCGGCACGGCCTGCCTGTACTACGCCGACCTCGCCGAGGAGAAGGACGGCAGCCCCTTCGTGGACGAGCGCACCTCCCGGGTGTGGATCCACGGGGACCTGCACGCCGAGAACTTCGGCACCTACCTGGACGCCAACGGCCGGCTGATCTTCAACGTCAACGACTTCGACGAGGCCTACGTCGGCCCCTTCACCTGGGACCTGCAGCGCTTCGCCGCCTCCATCGCGCTGATCGGCTACAGCAAGGCGCTGGCCGACGACGTGATCTCCGGCCTGGTGCGCACCTATGCCACCGCCTACCGCGAGCGCATCCGTGCCCTCGCCCAGGACGAGGCCGTGCCCTCGCTCACCCTGGACACCGCGGAGGGCACGTTGCTGGACGCACTGCGCCACGCGCGCGCCCAGACCCGGGTGGGCCTGCTGGACTCGATGACCGAGATCCGCGAGTGGGACCGCCGCTTCACCCCCGACGGCGGCGCCGTCGAGCTGGACGAGGCGACCCGCGCCAAGGTGCTGCGGGCCTTCGAGGGGTACCTGGAGACGCTGCCGGAGACCAGCCTGATCAACCCCGACAGCCACCGGGTCAAGGACGTGGTCGGCCGCCGCGGCGTCGGCATCGGCAGCGCGGGCCTGCCCTCGTACAACCTCCTCCTCGAGGGGCACACCGACGCCCTGGAGAACGACGTCGTGATCTACATGAAGCAGGGCCAGACCCCCGCGGTCTCCCGGCACATCACCGACGAGGCGGTCCGCTCCTACTTCCGGCACGAGGGCCACCGCACGGTGATCTCGCAGCGCGCGCTCCAGGCGCACGCCGACCCGTACCTGGGCTGGACGGAGCTGGACGGTGTCGGCCAACTGGTCGCCGAGGTGTCGCCGTACGCCGTGGACCTGGACTGGTCGGACATCGACGACCCCGCCCAGATCGAGGCGGTCGTGGCCGACCTCGGCCGGGCGACGGCCGCCATGCACGCGGCGGCGGACGACGAGAGCGGCCACTCCCTGGTGCCGTTCTCGACGGAGGACGCGATCGACGAGGCCATCGCGCGCGACGAGGAGGGCTTCCCCGGGATGCTGGTGGACTTCGCCCACTCCTACGGGGCGCGGGCCCGCGAGGACCACCAGATCTTCGTGGACCTGTTCCGCAACGGCCGTTTCCCGGGGCTGTGATCGGGGCTGCGATCCCGGGTTTTCGGGGCTTTAGGCATTGCTTACCCACCGGCATGGCACACTCAGCGCCATGGATGGGACCGGGCCTCAGCTGAGGGCGTTGCGCGCGGCGTGTTTCGCCGCGCTGTGCGTCACGCTGTCCGCGACCGCCCACATCCTGCTCTCGCACGAGCCCCTGCCGCTGGTGACCACGGCGGGGGCGGCCGTCGGCGTCTTCGCCGTCGCCTACGCCCTCGGTGGCCGGGAGCGCGGCTACTGGCCGATCGCCGGCCTCCTCGTCCCGCTCGAACTGGCCGTGGACACGCTGTTCACGGCCGGACAGCAGACCTGTTACGGCCCGGCCGGCGGGCCCGTCACGGGCTCGTGGCGCTCGATCAACGAGGCCCTGGCCTGCCACGGCGGTGACGTCGGCGGCCCGCTCGCCGGCGCCGCCGGGAGCCCCGGCCACTCGGCCTCGCCCTGGCTGCTGCTCGTCGTGCACGTCGCCGTGGGCCTGGCCGCCGCCTGGTGGCTGCGGCGCGGCGAGGCCGCGCTGCACGGCCTGCTGCGCATCGTCTTCCGGCCGCTGATCGTCGCGGTCGCCGCCTTCCGCGGCACCGCCCGGCCGCGGGCCGCCGCCCGCCGCTTCGTGCCCGCGGCCGCCGTCGCGCCCGCGCTGCCGCTGCTGCTCCACACCGTCGTACGCCGAGGGCCCCCGGTCGTCGCCGCCGCTCGCTGAGCCGCGCCGCGCACGACCCGTCCCACCCCCGCACATCCCCTCACGCATGTCACGACGACACGGAGAACCCACCACCATGAGCAAGAGGAACAGCCAGACCGCCAAGACCGCCGCCCGCGAGCGTCTGCGCGCGGAGCGGGAGCGCCAGGCGAAGCGCGACAAGGTCCGCCGCCAGTTCATCGTCGGCGGCGCCGTGGTCGGCGTTCTGGCGCTCGGCGCCGGCATAGCCGTGGCCGTGGTCAAGATGAACGCGCCCTCCTACTGGGAGAAGGCCGCTGACCAGAAGCTGGTGGCGCCGGCGAACTCCACGGGCAAGAACGGCACGTCCATCGAGATCGGCGACGCGAACGCCAAGCACACGCTGAAGGTGTACGAGGACCTGCGCTGCCCGGTCTGCGCGCAGTTCGAGCAGACCTCCGGCGAGGAGGTCCAGAAGGACGCCAAGGACGGCAAGTACAAGATCTCGTACACCATGGGCGCCTTCCTGGACGACGCCCTCAAGCAGGGCCAGGGCTCGAAGAACGCGCTGAGCGCGCTCGGCGCGGCGCTGAACGTCAGCAAGGACGCGTTCGTCCAGTACCACGCGCTGCTGTACTCCAAGGACGTCCACCCCGAGGAGACCAAGGACGACTTCGGCAGTGACGCCAAGCTGATCGAGATCGCGCAGAAGGTCGACGCCCTCAAGGGCAACAAGACCTTCGAGAACGCCGTCCGCAACGGCACCTACGACAAGTGGGCGCTGACGATGGCCAAGCAGTTCGACACGGACGGCATCCAGGGCACGCCGACCGTGAAGCTGGACGGCAAGACGATCGAGAACGTGCAGACCATGACGCCGCAGCAGTTCACGGCGGCGGTGGACGCGCAGATCGGCGCCAAGCAGTAGGCGGCGCACGGCACTTGATCGCCCCCCGGTCCCCGGCGACGTGCCGGGGACCGGGGGGCGAAGTCTTCGCCAACAGTTGCCGGGAGGGGTGCCGGAGAGCGGTTACTGACGCGTAATCTGATCCGCCGTGACCGAGACCTCTGCATCCTCACAGACCTCTCCGAGAACACCGAGCCGCCGTTCGGTGGTCAAGGCCGGCGCCGTCGTGACGGGCGCCGCGCTCATACCGCTCGCCGCCACCGCCGGCCAGGCGCAGGCGGCGTCCGCGGCCGCCTTCCTGCACGGTGTGGCCTCCGGCGACCCGCTGCCCGACGGCATCCTGCTGTGGACCCGCGTGACCCCGGTCCCCGAGGCGGTCCCCGGCTCCGGGCTCGGCCCGGCGACCGAGGTGACCTGGACCGTCGCCACGGACAAGGCGCTCACCTCCGTCGTCGCCAGTGGCACGGCCACCGCGACCGCGGCGTGCGACCACACCGTCAAGGCCGATGTGCGCGGCCTGCGGCCGGCTACGGACTACTGGTACCGCTTCACCGCGGGCGGCGTGGACTCGCCGGTCGCCCGGACCCGTACCGCCCCGGCCGACAACGCCACCGCCGCCCGCCTGCGCTTCGGCGTGGTGTCCTGCTCGAACTGGGAGGCGGGGTACTTCGCCTCCTACCGGCACCTGGCCGCGCGCGGCGACCTGGACGCCTGGCTGCACCTGGGCGACTACATCTACGAGTACGCCAGCGGCGGCTTCGCCGCCCGCGGCACCGTCGTCCGCCCGCACGCGCCGGCGCACGAGATCACCACGCTGGCCGACTACCGCACCCGGCACGGCCGCTACAAGACCGATGCCGACCTCCAGGCGCTGCACGCCGCCGCCCCGGTGGTCGCGATCTGGGACGACCACGAGTTCGCCAACGACGCCTGGTCCGGCGGTGCCGAGAACCACACCGAGGGCGCCGAGGGCACCTGGACCGCCCGGGTGGCGGCCGCCAAGCAGGCCTACTTCGAGTGGATGCCGGTGCGCCCCTCGATCGCGGGGACGACCTACCGCCGGCTGCGCTTCGGCAGGCTCGCCGACCTGTCGCTGCTCGACCTGCGCTCCTTCCGCTCGCAGCAGGCCGCTGTCGGCAGCGGCTCGGTGGACGACCCCAACCGCTCGATCACCGGCCGGGCACAGCTGGACTGGCTCAAGGCGGGGCTGAAGGCCTCGGACACCACCTGGCGGCTGATCGGCAACTCGGTCATGATCTCGCCGGTCGCCTTCGGCGCGCTGCCCGACTACCTGCTCGCGCCGCTGGCGAAGCTGCTCGGCCTGCCCGGCGAAGGTCTGGCGATCAACCCCGACCAGTGGGACGGCTACACCGACGACCGCCGTGAGCTGCTGGCGCACCTGCGGGACAACGGCATCCGCAACACCGTCTTCCTGACCGGCGACATCCACATGGCGTGGGCCAACGACGTCCCGGTCAAGGCGGCCACGTACCCGCTGTCGGCGTCGGCGGCGACCGAGTTCGTGGTCACCTCCGTCACCTCGGACAACCTGGACGACATCCTCAAGGTCGCACCGCGCACCGTCTCCCCGATCGCCGAGGCCGCCGTCAAGGTCGCCAACCGGCACGTGAAGTGGGTGGACATGGACTCGCACGGCTACGGCGTGCTGGACATCACCGCCGAGCGGGCGCAGATGGACTACTACGTCCTGTCCGACCGGACCGACGCCGGCGCCACGTCCACCTGGGAGCGTTCGTACCGCACGCTGTCCGGCACCCAGAGGGTGGAGCGGGCCGACTCGCCGGTGCGCTGAGCGGCTCAGGGCGCCGCTCACCGGCAGGCGTCCCGCGGTGCGCGCCGCGCAGCGCGGGACGCCGCCCTGCCCGGTCCGGGTACGCCCCGTGGCGCGGGACCGGGTCCGCCGTCGCACGGACATCGGCTACGACTCGCGGAGGCGCCGGAACCCCGCCGGCCGGGCGTGTCGCGGGGGGAGCACCCGGGCCGCCCGCCCGGCGCGCCGGTGCCGGCCGGCGGGCCGGCCGCGGTCACCCGCCCGGCATGGACCGTCCCGGCCGTGGTTGTCGGACCCCCGGCGTAGGATTCCCCTCGCCGCCAGATGACCACCGATGCCGGAGGTGTCGCTTCCCGTGACCACGCCCTTCACCCATCTGCATGTTCACACCCAGTACTCGCTGCTGGACGGAGCGGCGCGGCTGAAGGACATGTTCAAGGCCTGCGGTGAAATGGGCATGACGCACATCGCCATGACCGACCACGGCAACCTGCACGGCGCCTACGACTTCTTCCACCAGGCCAAGGGCGCCGGGGTCACGCCGATCATCGGCATCGAGGCGTACGTCGCCCCCGAGTCGCGGCGGAACAAACGCAAGATCACCTGGGGCCAGCCGCACCAGAAGCGGGACGACGTCTCGGCCTCCGGTTCGTACCTGCACAAGACGATCTGGGCGGCGAACCGGACGGGCCTGCACAACCTCTTCCGGCTCTCCTCCGACGCCTACGCCGAGGGCTGGTTGACGAAGTACCCCCGGATGGACAAGGAGACCATCGCCCAGTGGTCCGAGGGCCTGATGGCCTCCACGGGGTGCCCCTCCGGCGAGGTGCAGACCCGGCTGCGGCTCGGCCACTTCGACGAGGCGCTCAAGGCGGCGGCGGAGTACCAGGACATCTTCGGCAAGGAGCGCTACTTCCTGGAGCTGATGGACCACGGCATCGAGATCGAGCGCCGGGTCCGCGACGGGCTGCTGGAGATCGGCAAGAAGCTCGGCATCCCGCCGGTCGTGACCAACGACTCGCACTACACGTACGCCAGCGAGGCCGACGCCCACGACGCCCTGCTGTGCATCCAGACCGGCAAGAACGTCTCCGACCCGGACCGCTTCCGCTTCGACGGCACGGGCTACTACCTCAAGACGACGGAGGAGATGCTCGCCATCGATTCCTCCGACGCCTGGCAGGAGGGCTGCCGCAACACCACGCTGCTGGTCGCCCAGCAGGTCGACACCGAGGGCTGGTTCCAGGAGAAGAACCTGATGCCCCGCTTCGACGTGCCCGACGGGTACACCGAGGTCACCTGGTTCCGCGAGGAGACCCTGCGGGGCATGCACCGCCGCTACCCCGGCGGGATCCCGGACGACCGGATGAAGCAGGCCGAGTACGAGATGGACACCATCATCCAGATGGGGTTCCCCGGCTACTTCCTCGTCGTCGCCGACTTCATCATGTGGGCCAAGAACAACGGCATCGCCGTCGGCCCCGGCCGCGGCTCCGCGGCCGGCTCGATCGTGGCGTACGCCATGGGCATCACCGACCTCGACCCGATCGAGCACGGCCTGATCTTCGAGCGCTTCCTCAACCCCGAGCGCGTCTCCATGCCCGATGTCGACATCGACTTCGACGAGCGCCGGCGCGCCGAGGTGATCCGGTACGTCACCGAGAAGTACGGCGCCGACAAGGTCGCCATGATCGGCACCTACGGCACCATCAAGGCCAAGAACGCGATCAAGGACTCGGCCCGGGTGCTGGGCTACCCCTACGCGGTCGGCGACCGGCTCACCAAGGCGATGCCCGCCGACGTCCTGGGCAAGGGCATCCCGCTCAACGGCATCACCGACCCGACGCACCCGCGCTACAGCGAGGCCGGCGAGATCCGCGGGATGTACGAGAACGAGCCGGATGCCAAGAAGGTCATCGACCTCGCCCGCGGCGTGGAGGGCCTGGTCCGGCAGATGGGCGTGCACGCGGCCGGCGTGATCATGTCCAGCGAGACGATCACCGACCACGTTCCGGTCTGGGTACGGCACTCCGACGGAGTCACCATCACCCAGTGGGACTACCCGAGTTGCGAGTCGCTCGGCCTGCTGAAGATGGACTTCCTCGGCCTGCGCAACCTCACGATCATGGACGACGCCGTCAAGCTCGTGAAGACCAACAAGGGCATCGACATCGAGCTGCTCGCGCTGCCGCTGGACGACCCCAAGACCTTCGAACTGCTCGGCCGCGGTGACACCCTCGGCGTCTTCCAGTTCGACGGCGGCCCCATGCGCTCCCTGCTGCGCATGATGAAGCCCGACAACTTCGAGGACATCTCCGCCGTCTCGGCCCTGTACCGGCCGGGCCCGATGGGCATGAACTCGCACATCAACTACGCCCTGCGCAAGAACAAGCAGCAGGAGATCACCCCGATCCACCCGGAGCTGGAGGAGCCGCTCAGGGAGGTCCTCGACATCACCTACGGCCTGATCGTGTACCAGGAGCAGGTGCAGAAGGCCGCCCAGGTGCTCGCCGGTTACTCGCTCGGCCAGGCCGACCTGCTGCGCCGCGCGATGGGCAAGAAGAAGCAGGAGGTCCTCGACAAGGAGTTCATCCCCTTCCAGAAGGGCGCGCGCGAGCGCGGCTACTCCGACGAGGCCATCCAGGCGGTGTGGGACGTGCTGGTCCCCTTCGCCGGCTACGCCTTCAACAAGGCGCACTCCTCGGCCTACGGCCTGGTCTCCTACTGGACCGCCTACCTCAAGGCCAACTACCCGGCCGAGTACATGGCCGCGCTGCTCACCTCGGTGCGCGACGACAAGGACAAGTCGGCGATCTACCTCAACGAGTGCCGCCGCATGGGTATCAAGGTGCTCCCGCCGAACGTGAACGAGTCGGACGCCAACTTCACCGCGCAGGGCGACGACGTGATCCTCTTCGGCCTGACCGCCGTCCGCAACGTCGGCCAGAACGTGGTGGACTCGATCATCCGCTGCCGCAAGGCCAAGGGGAAGTACACCGCCTTCCCCGACTTCCTCGACAAGGTCGAGGCGGTCGTCTGCAACAAGCGCACCATCGAATCGCTGATCAAGGCGGGCGCCTTCGACGAGATGGGCCACACCCGCAAGGGCCTGACCGAGCACTACGAGCCGATGATCGACAACGTGGTCGCGGTCAAGCGCAAGGAGGCCGAGGGGCAGTTCGACCTCTTCGGCGGCATGGGCGACGACGCCGCGGCCGACGAACCGGGCTTCGGGCTCGACGTCGTCTTCTCCGACGTCGAGTGGGACAAGACGTATCTGCTCGCGCAGGAGCGGGAGATGCTCGGTCTCTATGTCTCCGACCACCCGCTCTTCGGCATCGAGCACGTCCTCAACGACAAGGCGGACGCGGCCATCGCGGCCCTCGCCGGCGACTACGCCGACGGCTCGATCGTCACCATCGGCGGCATCATCTCCGGTCTGCAGCGCAAGATGACCAAGCAGGGCAACGCCTGGGCGATCGCCACCGTCGAGGACCTCGGCGGCTCCATCGACTGCATGTTCTTCCCGGCTACTTACCAGCTGGTATCGACGCAGCTGATCGACGACGCCGTGGTCTTCGTCAAGGGCCGCCTGGACAAGCGCGAGGACATCCCGCGGCTGGTCGCCATGGAGTTGATGGTCCCCGACCTCAGCGACGCGGGCACCAACGCACCCGTGACGATCTCCATCCCGACGGTCAAGGTGACCCCGCCGCTGGTCGCCCGGCTCGGTGAGGTGCTGGCCAGCCACAAGGGCAGCACCGAGGTGCGGGTGCGGTTGCAGGGCGCCCGCTCGACCACCGTGCTGCGGCTGGACCGCCATCGGGTCACTCCCGACCCGGCACTCTTCGGTGACCTCAAGGCCCTCCTGGGCCCCGCCTGTCTCGGCGCGGCCCAGCAGCAGGCGAGCTGATCGCCCGCCCTGCCCTCTCCCTCCCGATCCCTGCGATCACCCTCCGTGCACAGGGGAGATACGCATCAAGGGTGGCACCCCCGAGCGGGATGCCACCCTTGATCGCTGCCGTCCGGCGCTAGTTGTGGCCGAACTTCTTCTGCCGCTTCTGCGACACGTGCGGCTCGGCCCCCGGGGCCGTCATGATGTGCTCGCGTCCGGCGCTCTTCGCGTGCTCTTCGGTGGTCGCGGAGGTGCCCCGCTCGGATCGCTGGCCGGTGCGCTCGCCCCGGTTCTTGTTCTTGCCCACGATGTTCCTCCTTGGGGGAAATCACGGAATGGGCCGCACTCAGGCTTGCACGGGAGTACGAAGGTCGCATTTCGGGCAGTTGCCCAGTGTGGCGCGCCGGTGATCGCCCAACAGGTCACAACGAGCCGGTGTTCGGGCAGACTCGGGGAAACGTCGGGGGGACGGACGACAGGACTCCGGAAAAGAGGGTGAGACCGATGGACCGCTGCGTCGTCCTGGTGGACGCCGGTTATCTGCTCGGCGCCGCCGCGAGCCTGCTGGCCGGAGAGCCCTCGCGCTCCCGGATCCTGGTCGACCACGCGGAGATCGTCGCGGGCCTGCGTGAACGGGCCGAGAAGGAGACCGGGCAGCCGCTGCTGCGGATCTACTGGTTCGACGGCGCCCCCGACCGCGTACCGCAGCCGGAACACCGGCGGTTGCGGGTCATGCCACGTGTCACCGTGCGGCTCGGCGCGCTCACCCGTACCGACGGACGCTGGGCCCAGAAGGGCGTGGACGCGGCCATGCACGCCGAACTGTCCGAGCTCGCCCGCAACCGGGCCTGCTCCGACGTGGTGCTCGTCACCGGCGACGGCGATCTGCTGCCCGGCATGATGTCGGCCAAGGAGCACGGCGTCGCCGTCCACCTGTGGGCCGTCCAGGCCGCCGACGGGGACTTCAACCAGTCCGAGGACCTGGTCGCCGAGGCCGACGAACGCCGGGTGCTGGACCGCGAGTGGATCACCCGGGCGATCCGGGTCCGGGAGCCCGCCGGGGTCTGCGCCCCGCCCACCCCGCGCCCCGAGATCGCCGCCATCCTCTCCGCCCCGCTGCCCGAACCCGCCCCGGCCAAGCCGCAGCCCGTCGCGGCGGAGGAGCCGACCGCGGCCGAGCCCGTCGTGGCCACCGCCGCGCAGAACGGCTCCGGCCTCCTCGCCGATCCCCCCGCGGCCGCCGGCAAGGGCCTGGTGCCCACCCCCAAGGACCTGGCCGGGATCGTGCACCGCGGCCACTCCGCCCCGCACCCCTCCTCCGCCGCGGCAGGCGCCACACTGCGCTGGTCCTCCGACCGCGGCATGGTCGGCGGCAGCGACGCCGTGGACGCCGGGCTGCCCACCCTGGCCCAGCTCACCAGCGCCGAGCAGCGCTGGGCCGACCGCGAGGAGGACATCACCGACGTCAGCGGCGACCCGTACGAGGTCGGGCAGGTCTTCGCCCGGCGCTGGATCGGCCGGCTCACCGAGGGCCTGCACCTGCAGCTGCTCTCCGCCGAGTACCCGCGCGTGCCGCACCGCATCGACGGCGAGCTGCTGCGCTACGCCGCCCGCTTCGGACTCCTCGCCCACAAGGACGACCAGATCGACGAGCACGACCGTTACGCCATCCGGGCGGGCTTCTGGCGCGAGGTCGACGCCCGCGCGGTCGTCGCACGGCCGCCCGCGGCGGAGTGAACGCGCCCCGGACCGACCCTGAGGCGCATACCGGCCGGGATGGAGCGTAGTCTCGACCCTCGTGAGTACGGGCACGGGACAGGACACCGCCGCGCGCACGGCGGTGGTCGTGACCGTGCGCGGGCTCGTCAAGACCTATCCGGCCGGGCGCGGACGCCGCGCGGCGGCGAAACCGGCCGTGCGGGCCAACGACGGCATCGACCTCGACGTCCGCGGCGGCGAGATCTTCGGGCTGCTCGGCCCCAACGGCGCCGGGAAGACCACCCTGGTGCGGCAGTTGACCGGGCTGCTGCGCCCGGACGCCGGGAGCGTCGACCTCCTCGGCCACGACCTGGTACGCCACCCCGAGCGGGCCTCGCGCCTCGTCGGCTACCTCGGACAGGAGTCCAGCGCGCTGGACGAGCTCACCGTCGCCCTCGCCGCCGAGACCACCGGGCGGCTGCGCGGACTGGACGTGCGGTCCGCGCGGGCCGAACGGGACGCCGTCCTGGAGGAGCTGGGGCTGACCGGGCTCGCCTCGCACCCGCTGCGCAAGCTCTCCGGCGGGCAGCGCCGGCTGGCCTGCCTCGCCACCGCGTTGGTGGGGGAGCGGCCGGTGCTGGTGCTGGACGAGCCGACGACCTCCATGGACCCGGTCGCCCGGCGTGCTGTGTGGGCGGCGATCGACCGGCGGCGCGCGGAGCGCGGCGTCACCGTCCTGCTGGTCACCCACAACGTGCTGGAGGCCGAGACCGTACTGGACCGCGTCGCGGTCATCGACGAGGGCCGGGTCATCGCCTGCGACACCCCGGCCGGCCTCAAGGCGCTTGTCGCCGACGAGGTGCGGCTGGACCTGGTCTGGCGGGACGAGCCCCCGCTGTCGGTGCCAGGCATCGCGGGGCTGCGCGAGAGCGCGCGGATCACCGGGCGCCGCTGGACGCTGCGGCTGCCCCAGGAGCGCGCCCGCGCGGTGGTCGCCGAGGTGACCGGCGGACCGGCCTTCGCCGCGCTCGACGACTTCACGCTGGCGACACCGAGCCTGGAGGATGTCTACCTGGCCCTCGGCGGCCGCCGGAGGGGACTGGTCAAGGCGTGAACGGCGGCAACGGCGGCAACGGAGCCATGAGGGGAACGGCCGTGAACGAGATCCTGGACGCCATCGCGGGGGAACGGGGCGGCGCGGCGTGACCATCGTCTCCGCGGGAGCGGACACCACCGCGGCGGCGGCCCCGACGACGGCCCCCGCCGGACCCTTCACCGGCGCGGCCGCGCCGCTCGCGCCCCGCGCCCGGCTGCTGCCGGCGATGATCGCGGTCTACCGGGCGCAGCTGTCGCGCGCGCGGGTCGCGCGCATCCCGCTGCTCTTCGTCGCGACGTTCCAGTCGGTCGGGATCATGGTGCTCATGCGCGGTGTCGTGCACGGCGGCCCGGCCGCCCGCGCGGTGGTCGCCGGCTCCAGCGTCCTCGTCGTCGCCTTCGTCGCGCTCAACCTGCTCGCCCAGTACTTCGGCCAGCTGCGCGCCTCCGGGGGCCTCGACCACTACGCGACGCTGCCGGTGCCGCCCGCGGCGGTGGTGCTCGGCGCGGCGGGCGCGTACGCGTCCTTCACGGTGCCCGGGACGCTGGTGACCGCCGGCATCGGCTGCGGCCTCTTCCAGCTCCCGTTCACCCATCTGTGGGTACTGGCCGCCGTCATCCCGCTGGCCGGTGCCGCCCTGTCCGGTCTCGGGGCGGCGCTCGGGCTGCTCGCCCCGCGCCAGGAGCTGGCCACGCTCGCCGGACAGCTCGGCATGTCGGCCGCGCTGCTCCTGGGCGTCCTCCCGGCGGGCAATCTGCCCGCGCCGATCGGGTACGTGCGCGACCTGCTGCCGTCCACGTACGGCGTCGAGGCGTTCATCCGCAGCTTCGACGCCCACCCGGACTGGCTGGCCGTGATCGCGGACCTGTCGGTGTGCGCCGCCGTCGGCCTCGTCTCGCTGGCCGTGGCCACGTGGGCGTACCGCAGGGCGGCCTCCCGGTGAGGGGCCGGTGGGGCGGGTGCGAGGTGCCGGTGGCGCGTCCCGCGGGTGTACCTGGCACGATGGCAGGGTGACCGCACCTCTGACGCCGCACGATCACTGGCCCTCCATGCCACTGCCGTCGCCCCAGGGCGACGACGCGCGCATGGCCCCCGCGCAGGAGCTCAAGAACGGCGCGCTGACCGCCGTGCTCGTGGCGGTGGCGGGGGTGCTGCTGGGGCTTCTGTGGCTCTGGCTGGCGCCGCGGGTGCCGCTGATCTCCGACGGCAAAGCGGTCTACCTCAAGGACACCGAGGGCGAGCAGGCCGTCGGCGGCGACGGCACCTTCGTGCTGCTCGGGCTGGGCATGGGCGTCCTGACCGGCGCGCTGGCCTTCTGGCGGGTGAAGCGCGGGGGAGTGGGCGTGGTGCTCGGCCTCGCCCTGGGCGCGGTGGTCGGTTCCGTGATCGCCTGGCGGCTGGGGATCTCGCTCGGCCCGACCTCCGACCTGATCGCGCACGCCAAGGCCGTCGGCCCGAAGAAGGTCTTCGACGGCCCCCTCCAGCTCCAGGCCAAGGGCGCCCTGCTGGCCTGGCCCGTGGGCGCCGTGCTCACGCACCTGCTGCTGACCCTGGGCCTCGGCCCGCGCGACCCCGAGCCGCCGCTGCTGCCGTACTGGGACACCCCGGCTTCGCACCTGCCCCCGAAGGGCTGACGCGGGCGCTCAGCCGCGGCCGATCGGCGCCGTGACCGCGTCCGTCAGCCTGACCAGGTCCTGCGGGGCCAGCTCGACCTCCAGGCCGCGCTTGCCCGCCGAGACGAAGACCGTGGTGTGGTCCAGGGCGGAGGCGTCCACCACGGTGCGCAGCCGCTTGCGCTGTCCCAGCGGGGAGATCCCGCCCCGTACGTAACCGGTCGTGCGCTCGGCGGCCGCCGGGTCGGCCATCGCCGCCCGCTTGCCGCCCGCCGCGGTCGCCAGCGCCTTGAGATCCAGCGAACCGGCGACCGGGACGACCGCGACGGTCAGCGCGCCGTCCACGTCGGCGACGAGGGTCTTGAACACCCGGTCGGGAGAGGTGCCGAGCGCCTGCGCGGCCTCCTCGCCGTAGCCGAGTTCCGAGGCGGGGTCGTGTGTGTAGGCGTGCACGGTGAAGGCGGCTCCCGCCTTCTCCAGGACGACGGTGGCGGGCGTACCGCCGGACGGTGACTGCTTCTTCTTGGCCATCAGTGAATTGACTATCCGTCAGTTGAGGCTCGGAGCCTGGCGGGTGAGGTCCACGGCGGGCAGGGTCTGCAGCTTGTCGATGACGGCGGCCTCCCGGCGCAGCAGCCGCAGCTCCCGCTCCAGCCGGGTCGCGGTGTCCGCGGCCTCCAGCAGTTGCTGCTTGGCCGGGGTGTCGACGACGGCCGCCGCGGCCACGAGGTACGACAGCACGGTCGGGTCGTCCGGGAGCTCCCGGGCGCCCGCGATGCTGGACTCGCGTGCCCCGGCCAGCCGCTTCTGGTACGTGCGGAAGGCCCGCGCGACGCCGGCCGCCAGCGCGCCGGAGCCGCTGCCGCTCTCCTCCGGCACGTCCTCGACCTCGCCGACGAGGTACGGGCCCGTGGTGTCCACCGACACCAGCCGGAAGCGGGTCGTCCCGGTCGCCACGACCTGGAAGCCGCCGCCCTCGCGCTCCCCGATCGTGGCCGCCTCCGCGGTGCAGCCCATCGTGAACAGCGACGCCGCCAGGTCCGGGGCGAAGCCCGCCGCCGCTCCGTCCTCCCCGCCCGCGGGCGCCACCTCGTGACCGTCCCGGATCGCCACGACCCCGAACCGGCGCGGTGCCTCCTCCGGCAGTTCGAGCAGGTCGCGGAAGAGGGCGCGGTACCGCTCCTCGAAGACGTTCAGGGGCAGGACGAGGCCGGGGAAGAGCACCGAGCTCAGGGGGAACAGCGGAAGGCGAGCGGTCACGTCGAGCAAGCCTAGGGCCTGGCGGCCCGGCCTTTCGTGGGGGTGCGGCTCCGCTGCGCTTGCTGTACCGGGTTTTTTCCCCGCCCGCCCTCCCGGGTGCCCTGTGAAGTCAGTGACCCCGGCGCGCGTGTGGGGTGGGCCGGGTGCGGGGCCTCCGGGGCTGCACGTCCTGGACTGGGATATTTACGCGCGTTTCCAGCACCTGCTCATCCCGTCCCTGCCCGGATGGTGCGCACAAATATCCCGCAGCGTCCAGAACATCCACCCCTCCGACCCCGCCCCTCCGTCTCCATATGCGCCTGATCCCCGGTGGGGGGTGTGGGGGCGGTCCGGGGTGACCGCGGTTGCCTGACTCCACCCCTTCGGCCTGCCGCGCGAGGGCTGGCCCCTCGGACCGCGCCGGTGGGGGGGTGGGGGGCGGTCCGGGTGACCCCAGTCGCCTCACTCTTGCCCCCGAGGCCTGCCGCGCGAGCGCTGGCCCCGCGGACCGCGCCGGTGGGGGGTGTGGGGGCGGTGCGGGTGACCCCGGTTGCCTCACTCCACCCCGGCGGCCTGCCGCGAGACAGCGGGCCCCCTCGGACCGCGCTGCGCCAACGGGCGGCCCCAGGCACGGTGCCGCCACTACCCCCCACCGGGGATCAGGCGCGATACGAAACGGAGGGGGCGGGGTCGTAGGGGTGGGTGTTCTGGACTGTGGAGCATATTTGGGTGCATGACCCGGGGTGATCAGTTGAGGGTGCTTGAGGCACCTAAATGTGCTGTCCAGAATGGCCGGCCCCGGAGGCCCCGCACCCGGCCCCCACGAAACGCGCGTCGGGGGTGACTGACCGCGCCGGGCTGGGGGCACTCCCGGCCGAAGGTTGAGGGAGGGAGGGCGGGAGGGCGGGAAAGGATCTTGCCTGGTCGGGACGCGAAGCGTCAGCCGCGGCGGAGGAGGCGCGACGCACCCGCGGCGACCGTCGTCGCGAGGATCCAGCCGAGCATCGTGAGGAACGCGGCAGCCCACTGCGCGTCGCCGGCCAGGCGCCACGCGTTGTCCTGCCCGAGATTGATGACCGGGAGCAGCAGGTCGAGGGCGAACAGCGGCGCGTTCCAGTTCGGGAAGGCACCGCCGTCGACCGGCTTCGGCTCGCCGTGGATCTGGAAGAAGACCGCCCCGAGCGCCCAGAGCAGGGCCATCCAGATCGCCGCGCGGCCGGGCCGGTAGCCGTAGCCGACGGTGATGTCCTGGAGGAAGCCCCAGAGCTTGCCGGCGATCGGGAGGGTCTCGCGGCGCCGTCGCTGCTTGGCCAGCTGGACCTCGCGGGCGTCGGCGTCCTCGCCGCTCGCGCGCAGGGCGGCGGACAGGTGCTCGTAGGGCTCGGGGCTGTACTCGGGGGTCGCCGCCGCGAGCCAGGCGATGCGGGCGCGGAGCGGGAAGGAGCCCTCGGGGCTGAGCGAGCCGTAGCTGAAACCGGTCAGGTCCATGCCGCCCGTGCCGGGCCAGCAGGCGTGGTTGTCGGTGAGGTTGCCGACCCGCGCGCCGGCCAGGGAGATCGCGCCGGTCGGCGGCTGGTCGAGGGTGAGCCGCAGTTCCGGGGTCTGGACGCGGCGCAGGGACAGCTGCTGGCCGTCGGCGAGCCGGAACCGGGCCCGGTGGATGATCACGCCGTTGCCGAAGCGCCCGTCGTCCAGCCGGACCCCGCCGTCGCTGCTGAAGGGCCGGACCCCGCCGGAGCTGAGGTACAGCGTGTGCTCGACGGTCACCCGGGCCGCGTTGAGCGCGTAGCGCCCCTCCGGATTGCGCAGCCGGCTGCCGCGCAGGCTGAGGCGGCCGCCGATGCGCGCGCTGCGCAGGCTGATCTCGCCGGTCGCCTCCATCAGTTCGGCCTCGACGTCCTGGGCGACGCTCAGCCCGTCGGCGGCGAGCGCCCGGCCGTGCCGGTCCTTGCGCAGGGTGATCTGGTTGAGCAGCAGGTCCGTGCCGATGTGGGCGTCGGTGAGCCGGACTCCGCCCTCGATCGTGCACTGGGGCAGGTGCAGGTCGCCGGAGGTGTGCAGCCGGGCGGCCTCCAGCCGCGGTATGGCGCAGCGCACCATGCGCAGCGTGGTGAAGCTGCACTCCGCGAGCAGCACCTGCTCCTCGAAGCGGCAGTCGTGCAGCTCCACGTACGGCACTACCGTGCCGCCGGAGAGGTTGAGCTGCCCGCTGATCTGCGCGCCCGACAGCTTCACGCACGAGACACGCCCGGACGCGGCCTGCGGTCCGTCCAGCAGCAGCCGGGCGATCGTGTCGGCGCGCACGGTGCGGTCCGGGCCCCAGAAGAGGTCGGCGGCCGGGTCGTCCCGCTCGGGTATTCCGGTGCGCAGGTCGTACAGCTCGCCGAGGCGGAAGGCCCGCCACAGGCCCTGTTCCACCGGGGTCCAGTCGTGCGGCGGCGCGATGTCCGGCGGCTCGGTCACCGAGATCCCTCCCCTGGCTGGCGACGACGACGGAAACGCTAGCGGGGATGATCAGCGCTGGGGAACCGTAGGCGTATCAGGGACTGATACTCGGCGGAGCCGCCGTGGGCGGTTCTCTACACTTGGGAGGGTGATCTCCCGAATCGATCTGCGCGGCGACGCCTTCCCCGAGGACGGCATCGACCGCGATCTGCTGCCCCGTGCCGAGCTCGACGTCGAGGCCGCCCTGGAGAAGGTGCGCCCGATCTGCGACGACGTGAAGCATCGTGGCACGGCGGCACTGATCGACTACGCGGAGAAGTTCGACGGCGTCGCCATCGACCGGGTGCGCGTCCCCGCCGAGGCGCTGACCCGGGCCCTGGCGGAGCTCGACCCGAGGGTCCGGGCCGCGCTGGAGGAGTCGATCCGCCGCGCGCGGCTCGTCCACCGGGAGCAGCGCCGCGCCGACCACACCACGCAGGTCGTGCCGGGCGGCACGGTCACCGAGCGCTGGGTGCCGGTGGAGCGCGTGGGCCTGTACGTGCCCGGCGGCCGCTCGGTCTACCCGTCGTCCGTGGTGATGAACGTGGTGCCCGCGCAGGAGGCCGAGGTCGGCTCGATGGCCGTCGCCTCGCCGCCGCAGAAGGAGTTCGGCGGGCTCCCGCACCCGACGATCCTCGCCGCGTGCGAACTGCTCGGCGTGGACGAGGTCTACGCCGCGGGCGGCGCCCAGGCCGTCGCGATGTTCGCGTACGGCACCGAGGAGTGCCGTCCGGTGAGCATGGTCACCGGCCCCGGCAACATCTACGTCGCCGCGGCCAAGCGCCTGCTCAAGGGCCGCATCGGCATCGACGCGGAGGCCGGCCCCACCGAGATCGCCATCCTCGCCGACGCCACCGCCGACCCGGTGCACGTCGCCGCCGACCTGATCAGCCAGGCCGAGCACGACCCGCTGGCCGCGGCCGTCCTGGTCACCGACTCCGTCGACCTCGCCGAGGCGGTGGAGAAGGAGCTCCAGACGCAGGTGGCGGCCACCAAGCACGTCGAGGACCGGATCGCCCCGGCCCTGTCCGGCCGCCAGTCCGGCATCGTGCTGGTCGACGGGATCGAGCAGGGCCTGCGGGTCGTGGACGCCTACGCGGCCGAGCACCTGGAGATCCAGACCGAGAACGCGAGCGCCGTCGCCGCCCGGGTGCGCAACGCGGGCGCGATCTTCGTCGGCGCCTACGCCCCGGTCTCGCTGGGCGACTACGCGGCCGGCTCCAACCACGTCCTGCCCACCGGCGGTTGCGCCTGCCACTCCTCGGGCCTGTCCGTGCAGTCCTTCCTGCGCGGCGTCCACGTCGTCGACTACACCCGCGAGGCGCTGGCGGAGGTCGCCGGCCACGTGGTGACCCTCGCCGACGCCGAGGACCTGCCGGCGCACGGTGCGGCGGTGCGGGCACGATTCGATTGGACGGTACCGGGTTCGTGACCGGCATCGACGACCTGCCCATCCGGGACGAGCTGCGCGGCAAGTCCCCGTACGGGGCGCCGCAACTCGACGTCCCCGTACGGCTGAACACCAACGAGAACCCGTACCCGCTGCCCGAGGCGCTGGTCGAGCGGATCGCCGAGCGGGTCCGCGAGGCCGCCCGCGACCTCAACCGCTACCCCGACCGGGACGCGGTGGAGCTGCGCACCGCTCTGGCGGCCTACCTGACCCGCACCGCCGGGCATCCGGTGGGCCTGGCCAACGTGTGGGCGGCCAACGGCTCCAACGAGGTCATCCAGCAGCTGCTGCAGACCTTCGGCGGCCCCGGCCGCACCGCGATCGGCTTCGAGCCCTCGTACTCGATGCACGGCCTGATCTCGCGCGGCACCGGTACCGCCTGGCTCCCCGGCCCCCGCAGGGACGACTTCACCATCGACGTGGCCGCCGCCGGGCGGGCCATCGCCGAGCACCGGCCGCACGTGGTCTTCATCACCTCGCCGAACAACCCCACCGGCACCGCGGTCGCGGCCGACACCGTCCTGGCCCTCTACGAGGCCGCGCAGGCCGCCCGGCCCTCGCTGGTCGTGGTCGACGAGGCGTACGGCGAGTTCAGCCACTCGCCCTCGCTGCTGCCGCTCATCGAGGGCCGGCCCAACATGGTGGTCAGCCGGACCATGTCCAAGGCCTTCGGCGCCGCCGGCCTGCGGCTGGGCTATCTCGCCGCGCACCCGGCGGTCGTGGACGCCGTGCAGCTGGTGCGCCTGCCGTACCACCTGTCGGCCGTCACCCAGGCCACCGCGCTCGCGGCCCTGGAGCACACCGATACGCTGCTCGGGTACGTCGAACAGCTGAAGGCCGAGCGGGACCGCCTGGTCGCGGAGCTGCGCGCGATCGGGTACGAGGTCACCGACTCGGACGCCAATTTCGTGCAGTTCGGCCGCTTCGAGGACAGCCACCGCGCCTGGCAGGCGATCCTCGACCGCGGCGTCCTCGTCCGCGACAACGGCGTACCGGGCTGGCTGCGGGTGACCGCGGGCACCCCGGCCGAGAACGACGCGTTCCTCGAAGCGGTGCGCGAGCTGAAGAAGGAGCGGTAACCACATGACACGCGTCGGCCGCGTGGAGCGCACGACCAAGGAGACGTCCGTCGTCGTCGAACTCGACCTCGACGGCACCGGCAGGACCGAGATCTCCACCGGAGTCGGCTTCTACGACCACATGCTCGACCAGCTCGGCCGCCACGGCCTCTTCGACCTCACGGTCAAGACCGAGGGCGACCTGCACATCGACACCCACCACACCATCGAGGACACCGCCCTCGCGCTCGGTGCCGCCTTCAAGCAGGCGCTCGGCGACAAGGTGGGCATCTACCGCTTCGGCAACTGCACGGTGCCGCTGGACGAGTCCCTCGCCCAGGTCACCGTGGACCTCTCCGGCCGCCCCTACCTGGTGCACACCGAACCGGAGAACATGGCGCCGATGATCGGCTCCTACGACACGACGATGACCCGGCACATCCTGGAGTCCTTCGTCGCCCAGGCGCAGATCGCGCTGCATGTCCACGTGCCGTACGGGCGCAACGCCCATCACATCGTGGAGTGCCAGTTCAAGGCGCTGGCCCGGGCCCTGCGCTACGCCTCCGAGCGCGACCCGCGCGCGGCGGGCATCCTCCCGTCGACGAAGGGCGCGCTGTGACCAAGCCGGCCATCCTGTTCATCCTGCTGGGCCTGTTCCTGGCCGGCGGTGTCTACTCGTTCTGGAAGCAGAAGATGCCCAAGGGCGTCATCGTGCTGCTCGGCATCGGCTCGGCCATGTCCCTGGTGTCCGGCCTGCTGCGGCTGTAGGGGGTTCGCGCACATGAGCAAGGCCGCCAGGAAGGTCGTGGTCCTCGACTACGGCTTCGGCAACGTCCGTTCCGCCGAGCGTGCGCTGGCGCGGGTGGGCGCGGACGTCGAGATCACCGCCGACTTCGACAAGGCCCTGAACGCCGACGGGCTGCTCGTGCCCGGCGTCGGGGCGTTCGCCGCGTGCATGGCCGGGCTGAAGTCGGTACGCGGCGAATGGGCCATCGGCCGGCGGCTTGCCGGCGGCCGTCCGGTGATGGGTATCTGCGTCGGCATGCAGATCCTGTTCGCGCGGGGCGTCGAGCACGGCGTGACCACCGAGGGCTGCGACGAATGGCCCGGTACGGTGGAGCCGCTGCGGGCGCCGATCGTGCCGCACATGGGCTGGAACACCGTCAAGGCGCCCGAGGACTCACGGCTGTTCGCGGGACTCGACGCCGACGCGCGCTACTACTTCGTGCACTCCTACGCGGTGCGCTCCTGGGAGCTGGAGTCCGGCAACCCCGGCATCCGGCCCCCCAAGGTCACCTGGGCGACGCACGGCGAGCCCTTCGTCGCCGCGGTGGAGAACGGCCCGCTGTGGGCCACCCAGTTCCACCCCGAGAAGTCCGGCGACGCCGGCGCCCAGCTGCTGGCCAACTGGCTCGACACCTTCAAGGACTAGGACCCCACGCCGTCATGAGCACGACGCACCGCCTCGAACTCCTCCCCGCCGTCGACGTCCGCGACGGCCAGGCAGTCCGCCTGGTCCACGGCGAGTCGGGCTCCGAGACGTCCTACGGCGACCCGATGGCCGCCGCCCTCGCCTGGCAGCGGGCCGGCGCCGAGTGGCTGCACCTGGTCGACCTGGACGCCGCCTTCGGTACCGGCGACAACCGTGCGCGGATCGCCGAGGTCGCGCGCTCCATGGACATCAAGGTCGAGCTCTCCGGCGGCATCCGCGACGACGAGACCCTGGCCGCGGCGCTCGCCACCGGCTGCACCCGGGTCAACCTCGGCACCGCCGCGCTGGAGACCCCGGAGTGGGTCGCCAAGGTCATCGCCGAGCACGGCGACAAGATCGCGGTCGGCCTCGACGTCCGCGGCACCACCCTGCGCGGTCGCGGCTGGACCCGCGACGGCGGCGACCTCTACGAGACGCTGGCCCGCCTCGACTCGGAGGGCTGCGCCCGGTACGTCGTCACCGACATCAACAAGGACGGCACCCTGCAGGGCCCCAACCTGGAGCTGCTGAAGAACGTGTGCGCGGCCACCGACCGGCCGGTCGTCGCCTCCGGCGGCGTCTCCTCCCTGGACGACCTGCGGGCCATCGCCTCACTGGTGCCCCAGGGGGTTGAGGGCGCCATTGTCGGAAAGGCGCTCTATGCGCAGGCGTTCACCCTGGAAGAGGCCTTGGAGGCTGTGTCCCGATGACCGAGACCCCCGGCGTACGGCGAGTGCACAGCGACAGCCCCTGGGAGGAGCAGTTCGGTTTCGCACGCGCCGTGGCGGCGGGGGACCGCGTCCATGTCGCGGGCACGATGCCGTTCGAGGGCACCGTGCTGTACGGCGAGGGCGATCCGTACGAGCAGGCGAAGGTCGCGTTCACCAAGGCCCTCGCCGCACTGGAGGCGTTCGGCCTGGACGCCGACTCCGTCGTCCGCACCCGCATGTACCTCACCCACACCCATGACGTGGAGGAGGTCGGCCGGGCGCACAAGGAGTTCTTCGACCGTGCCCGTCCGGCCGCGACGTTCGTCGTGGTCTCGGGGTTCATGGACCCGCGGGTCCTGGTCGAAGTGGAACTCGAAGCATTCCGAGCATCCTGAGGAGCCTGAGCGCAATGACCCTGGCGGTCCGAGTCATCCCCTGCCTGGACGTGGACGACGGCCGGGTCGTCAAGGGTGTCAACTTCCGTGACCTCCGGGACGCCGGGGACCCCGTCGAGATGGCCAAGCTGTACGACGCCGAGGGCGCCGACGAGCTGACCTTCCTCGACATCACCGCCTCCTCCGGCAACCGGGAGACCACCTACGACGTGGTGCGGCGCACCGCCGAGCAGGTTTTCATCCCGCTCACCGTGGGCGGCGGCGTACGGTCCGCCGAGGACGTCGACAAGCTGCTGCGCGCCGGCGCCGACAAGGTGGGCGTCAACACTGCGGCCATCGCCCGGCCCGAGCTGATCCGCGAGATCGCCGAACGCTTCGGCCGCCAGGTCCTCGTCCTGTCGGTGGACGCCCGCCGCACGGACGCCGGCACCCCCTCCGGCTTCGAGGTCACCACGCACGGCGGCCGCCAGGGCACCGGCATCGACGCCGTGGAGTGGGCGCACCGCGCGGCCGAACTCGGCGCGGGCGAGATCCTGCTCAACTCCATGGACGCCGACGGCACCAAGGACGGCTACGACACGGAGATGATCGCCGCGGTGCGCAAGCTCGTCACCGTCCCCGTCATCGCCTCCGGCGGTGCCGGCGGCCTCGCCCACTTCGCCCCGGCCGTCGCCGCCGGCGCGGACGCCGTCCTGGCCGCCTCCGTCTTCCACTTCGGCGACCTGCGCATCGGCGAGGTCAAGCAGACGCTGCGCGAGGCCGGCCACCCGGTGCGCTGACGGCGCCGCGCGCCGCTCGCCGCTCGCCGTGGCGCGCGGCGCCGCCGCTGAAATCCCCTGTGCTGTGGGCCGGGATGCGCAGGACCAGTTGCGCAAATTCTATTGCGCAACTTTTCTTTCGTATCTAGGCTCCCGGGTATGGCAGAGGACACGCCCCCCGGCGGCGGCACCGCGGACGACCCGCAAAGGATCACCGACCTCGACGCGCTGAAGGTCTTCACGCACCCGCTGCGGATCAAGCTCTACCGGGCGCTGTTCACCGCCCGCACCGCCACCGCCTCCCAACTGGCCGACCAGGTCGACGAGGCGGTCTCGCTGGTCAGTTACCACCTGCGCAAACTCGCCGCGCACGGCTTCATCACCGAGGCCACCGGCCAGAGCAGCGACGCCCGCGAGCGCTGGTGGAAGGTCACCACCGAGCGCGGATTCACCTTCCGCACCTCGGACTTCGCCGACCGTCCCGAGGGCGCGGCCGTGATGAGCGAGGTCACCCGCCAGTTGCTCGCCACCCGCTACGAGCGCTACGCCGCCTACCTCGACCAGCAGCACGCGTGGGACAGGCAGTGGTCGGACGTCTCCTTCAGTTCCGAGTACCTGCCCCGCCTGACCGTCGAGGAGACCCGCCAACTCGGCGCGGAGCTGGGCGAGCTGATGATGCGCTGGGTCGACCGGGCGCGCGCCGCCGAGGAGGCCGGTGACACCGAGGGCCGCGAGCACGTGGCGGTGCACCTGTACGGATTCCCCTACCGGCCGTGAGCGCAAAAGGCACCGAAGGCACCGAAGGCACCGAAGGAACTCGAGGAACCCAAGGCATCGAAGAAGGAGGCGACCGCATGGCGGCCCCCGGAATCTCCGCACCGCCCGTCATCCTGCCCCGCGTCCCCGCCCACCGGGACGGCAACGTCCTGCGCTGGCTGACCGCGTTCACGGCCTCGCTCGTGGGCGACGCCGTATGGTTCCTCGCCCTGTCCTGGGCCGCGACGCGCGCCGGCGACCCCGGGCGGGCCGGGCTGGTGCTCGCGGCCGGTGCGGTGCCGCGCGCCGTGCTGATGCTCGGCGGGGGAGTGATCGCCGACCGCTTCGGCCCGCGCCGCATCGTCATCGGCAGCGACCTGACGCGCTGCGTGGTGATGTTCGCGGCGGCCGCGCTGCTCGCCCTCACCACGCCGGGGCTGTGGGCACTCGCCGTGGTCGCGCTGCTCTTCGGCGCCGTGGACGCCGTCTTCCTTCCGGCCGTAGGCGCCCTGCCACCCCGCATCACCGGCCCCGACCAGCTCGGCCGGCTCAACGGGATGAAGGGCATCGCGATGCGCGTCGGCAACGTCGCCGGCGCCTCGCTCGGCGGCACCGCCGTCGCGACGGGCGGGCCGTCCGCCGCCTTCACCGTCGCGGGAGTCCTGTTCGCGGTCTCGCTCGTGCTGCTGGCCGCGGTCCGCCTGGCGCCGCTGCCGCCCGACGACCACGCCGGGAAGGACGCCTCCACACCCTGGAAGGACCTGGTCGAGGGCCTGCGCTACATACGCGGCCGCCGGGTGCTCGCCGCCCTGATGATCGTCATCGCGGTCGGCGAGCTCGGCTTCGCCGGCCCCCTCAACATCGGCCTCACGCTGCTCGTCGCCGACCGCGGCTGGGGCGCCGCGGGGCTCGGCTGGATCGTCAGCGGATTCGGGGCCGGCGCGGGGGCCGCCTCCCTGCTGCTGACCGTGCGCGGCCGGCTGCCGCGCGCCGGACTCGCCCAGTCGTGCTGCCTCGGCCTCGGAGCGGTCGCGGTCGGCGCGTTCGCCTTCGTGCCGGCACTGCCCGCGGCGGTCGCCGTCGCGGCCGTCGTCGGGCTCGTGGCGGGACTCAGCGGCGCGCTGTGCGGCGCCCTGCTGCAGACCGTGACCGACGGCCCCTACCTGGGCAGGGTCAGCTCCGTCGCCGCGCTGTTCTCCCTCGGCGTCGCGCCGCTCAGCTTCCCGCTCACCGGCGCCGCCATCGGGGCCTGGGGCGTCCGGCCGGTGTTCGTCGCGAGCGCGGCGGTCGCGGCCGCGGGGGCCGTCTGCGGACTCGCCGCGCCCACGCTGCGCCGGGCCGAACTCGCGCGCCGGAGCTCGGCCTAGGCCGGGCCTAGCCCGAGATGCCGAGCCGCGCCTCGTACAGCCGGCCCACGGCGTCCTTGTCGCCCTCGGTCTCCACGTGGGCCGCCTCCTGCCGCCCGAAGGCGAACAGCAGCAGCTCCGCCGGCTCGCCGGTGACCGTCACGACCGGGGTGCCGCGGTGGGCCACCGCGGTCTGTCCGTCCGGCCTGCGCAGTACGACGCCGACCGGGGCCTTGCGGCCCAGCAGCCGGGCGGAGCGCTCCAGACGGGACCAGAGCAGATCGGCGAAGACGGGGTCCAGCTGGCGAGGCGCCCAGTCGTGCTGGGCGCGGCGCACGTCCTCGGAATGGACGTAGAACTCGACGGTGTTGGCGGCTTCGTCGATCTGCTTGAGGGCGAACGGCGACAGCCGCGGCGGCCCCGTGCGGATGAGCTGGACGAGTTCCTCGTACGGCTTCGCCACGAACTCCTTGCGGATCCGCTCCGACCGGGCCGCGAGCTGCGGGATGACCAGGCCGGCCGAGGCGTCACTGCGCCGCTCCCGGACGACGACATGGGCGGCGAGGTCGCGGGTCGTCCAGCCCTTGCAGAGGGTGGGCGCGTCGGAGCCGGCGCTCTCCAGCAGGTCGGCGAGGAGCAGACGTTCACGCTGGGCATGAGTCGACATGCCGTCAGCCTACGTCGGCTCCTCGCCCACCGGCAGCACCTACGAGAGCGGTTTGGTCAGCTTCTCGCCATCGGGCTTGTTGCTGAGCGTCAGGGAGCAGGAGACCGTGTTCTTGCCCTGCACCTGGTACCCGGCCAGCTTCGGGTAGAGCGCGTAGTAGTAGAACGTGCGGTTGTCCGTGATGTGGTCCAGGCGCTTGCCGGCGTCCGCCTCGCAGAGCTGGAGCACCTTCTTCTTCAGCGCGGCCTCGGTCGCGAAGGTGCCGGTGATCTTCTCGTGGGCGATGACCTCGGCGTCGTGCGGGCCGGTGCAGGGGACCGGCGTGACCTCGGTGACGCCGCTGTCCAGACCGGGGTCGTTGAAGCACTGGCCGATGTCGAGCACGACGTACCTGCGGAACGTCTCCGCGGGCGACGGCGAGGCGGTCGTGTCGTCCGTGGGCTCCGACGACGTCGACGCGGAGGCCGTCGGGCTGCTGGAGGACGACGCCGCGTCCTTGTCGTCGTCGCCGCCCAGCGCCACCGCGAGACCGCCGACGATCACCGCGACCAGTACGACCGCGCCGATGACGATCGCCGCGATCTTGGCTCCGCCACCGCTGCGCGGGGGAGGCTGCGGGGGCGGATAGCCGCCGTAACCACCCTGCTGCGGCTGCTGCTGGTAAGGCGCCTGCGGGGGCTGGTACGGCTGCGGCTGGTACGGCTGGGGCTGGTACTGCGGCGGACCGAAACCCCCGGGGGGCGGCCCGAAACCGCCGCCCTGGCCGGAGCGCGGGTCGTCGGGAGGGGGCTGCGGAGGAAAACTCATGGACGAAGCATGCCCCATACGGGTGATCGTCGTGTGTGCGGGAGTCGAAGTACCGCCCCCGCCGGACGCGGCAGAATGGAGGGCATGGAATCCCCGCTCGACCCCGCCCTCGCCGCCCGCCTCAAGCGCACGGCCGACGGGCTCGTGCCCGCCGTCGCCCAGCAGTACGACACGGGCGAGGTCCTCATGCTCGGATGGATGGACGACGAGGCGCTGCACCGCACCCTGACCACCGGCCGCTGCACCTACTGGAGCCGCAGCCGCCAGGAGTACTGGGTCAAGGGCGACACGTCCGGGCACGTCCAGCACGTCAAGTCCGTGGCCCTGGACTGCGACGGCGACACGATCCTCGTGAAGGTCGACCAGATCGGTGCGGCCTGCCACACCGGCGACCGCACGTGCTTCGACGCGGACGTATTGGCCCTTTCCCAGGGGCTCGGTTCGCCTCCAGGTCGCTAGAGCCCCTGTCGGGGGTCCCTCCCGTCCTCGCGACCTGCGCGTGCTCTCTCTTTCGGCTCACTCGCCCATCGGCGGACGCGGGGGTGCGGATGGGCCGGGCCGAGGGGCGGCGGGCACTAGGCTGCGGGTCATGACCACGGGCACCGTCACTCCCGATCTCGGGACGTTCCGCAAATTGGCGCTGGACCGCCGGGTGATTCCGGTCAGCAGGAGGCTGCTGGCCGACGGGGACACGCCGGTCGGCCTGTACCGGAAGCTGGCGGGGGAGCGGCCCGGGACGTTCCTGCTGGAGTCGGCGGAGAACGGGCGCTCGTGGTCGCGGTATTCGTTCGTCGGGGTGCGCAGCGCGGCGACGCTGACCGAGCGGGACGGGCAGGCGCACTGGCTGGGGACACCGCCGGTGGCGGTGCCTCAGGGAGGCGATCCGCTGGAGGCGTTGCGGGCGACGACGGAGGCGCTGCACACGCCCCGGGACCTGCACGACGACGCGGGGCTGCCGCCGTTCACCGGCGGGATGGTCGGGTACCTGGGGTACGACGTCGTACGCCGTCTGGAGCGCGTCGGCGACCACGCGCGGGACGACCTGGGGCTGCCCGAGCTCACGATGCTGCTGACCTCGGACCTCGCGGTGCTCGACCACTGGGACGGCTCGGTGCTGCTGATCGCCAACGCGATCAACCACAACGACCTGGACACCGGCGTGGACGAGGCCTACGCGGACGCCGTGGCGCGGCTCGACGCGATGACCGCGGACCTGGCCCGGCCGGTGGACTCCGCGCCGGTGGAACTGCCGCCGTCACGGCTGCCGGAGGAGATCACGGCGCGCTTCGGGGGCGCCGCGTACCACGGGGCCGTGGAGCGGACGAAGGAGTACATCAGGGCCGGCGACGCGTTCCAGGTGGTGCCGTCGCAGCGCTTCGAGACGCCGTGCCCGGCGAGCGCGCTGGACGTGTACCGGGTGCTGCGGGCCACCAACCCGTCCCCGTACATGTACCTGTTGCGGTTCGAGGGCTTCGACGTGGTGGGGTCGAGCCCCGAGGCACTGGTGAAGGTGGAGGACGGCCGCGCCACGGTGCACCCGATCGCGGGCACGCGGCCGCGCGGTGCGACGCCCCGCGAGGACCAGGCGCTCGCCGACGAGTTGCTGGCCGACCCCAAGGAGCGGGCGGAGCACCTGATGCTGGTGGATCTGGGCCGCAACGACCTGGGCCGGGTGTGCGAGCCGGGCAGCGTGGAGGTCGTCGACTTCATGTCGATCGAGCGCTACAGCCACGTGATGCACATCGTCTCGACCGTCACCGGCACCCTGGGGGCCGGCCGCACCGCGTTCGACGTGCTGACGGCCTGCTTCCCGGCGGGGACGCTGTCGGGGGCGCCGAAGCCCCGGGCGATGCAGATCATCGACGAACTGGAGCCGACCCGGCGCGGGCTGTATGGCGGCTGCGTGGGCTACCTGGACTTCGCGGGCGACTCGGACACCGCCATCGCCATCCGCACCGCGCTGCTCCGCGACGGCACGGCCTACATCCAGGCGGGCGCCGGCATCGTCGCCGACTCCGACCCGGTCTCGGAGGACACCGAGTGCCGGAACAAGGCGGCGGCGGTGCTGCGCGCCGTCGCCACGGCGAACCGGATGAGCGCGGGGGCGTAGCCCCGCGTACGCGGGCCGCGGGGCGAGGGGGGATAGTGGTCGGATGACCAGCGCCGTACCCCAGCCCCGTAGCACCGCCGACGCCGAAGGGACGGCGGTGACCCGCGGGCCGCGCCGCGCGGGCGGCCGTCGCAGCATGGCCGTCGCCCTGTCGGGCGGAGTGCTCGGCGCCGCGCTCGTACTGCTGGCCGCGGGCAAGACCTGGCAGCACGGCTTCGCCGGGACCGCCGGGGCCGGGGTGGCGGTGCACGCCAGCGGGGGTCAGGTGACGGCGGTGCCGGGCGCGCTGGCGCTGGTGGGGCTGGCCGCCCTGGTGGCGGTCTTCGCCGTGCGCGGCGCGGCCCGCAGGGTCGTCAGCGGCCTGCTCGCGCTGTGCGGGGCGGGCGCCCTGCTCGCGGCGCTGTTCGCCGTCGGGGACGCTTCCTCCCTGGACGCCGCCGCGGCCGCCGCCAGCGGGCTGACCCGGGCCACGGCGACCGGCACCGCCACCACGGCCTGGCCGGCCGTGTCCGCGGCGGGCGGTGCGCTGCTGCTCCTCGCCGGGGCGACGGCCGTCCTGCGCGCCGGGTCCTGGCCCGGGATGTCGAGCCGGTACGAGCGGGACACCGCCGGGACGGCCCGTCGCCCCACCGCCCGTCCCGCCCGCGCCGCGGACGGCGAGGAACGCCCCGAGGACATGTGGAAGGCACTGGACCGCGGCGAGGACCCCACCGACGCGCCCTGACGCGCCGGGCCACCCCCCGCGCGCGGAGCGTGAGCGGAACAGGGGAGAATGGGCCGCGACGCGTGCCATCGCGCGGCGAACGACCAAACGAACCTTCTGTAGAACGACTTGGGAGCACTCATGGCGGGCAACAGCCACGGACACACCCCTGCCGCCTGGACCGGCGTGATCATCGCCTTCATCGGCTTCTGCGTCGCGGGTGCTTTCGTCGTCCTGGCGGAGCCGATCGGCATGTTCGCGGGCCTGGCCGTGGCCGCGGTGGGCGGTCTCGTCGGCCTCGGCATGCGCGCGGCCGGTCTGGGCAAGCCGGTGGCGCACAAGGCCGCGCGCGGCTGACCCGCCGCACCACGGCACCGGAGCCGCCCGCTGGCAGCGCGCCGCGGGCGGCTCCGCCGTATCCGCCGCGACCCCGGGTGTCGCCCGGCGGCCCGGCGCGGGACAATCGGCGGGTGACCGAGACCGTCAGCACGCCGAAGGCGAGTGCCCTCGCCGCCCCGCTGGGCCTGCTGGGCGGCGTCGTCGCCGCCTTCGCCTACGTCGGTACCGTCGACCCCAACCAGCCCGGGCACTACCCCGTCTGCCCGCTGCTGCACTACACGGGCGTGTACTGCCCCGGCTGCGGCGGGCTGCGCAGCGCGTACGCGGTGGCGCACGGCGACCTCGGGGCGGCGTTCGGCCTCAACGCCCTCGCCGTCGCGATGTACCTGCTCTTCGCCGCCGCGATGGTGGTCTGGCTCTTGCGGGCGCTGCGCGGGCGGCCGTTCTCGGTGAGCCTGCGACCGGCGCACTGGTGGGCGGTGGGGGCGGTCGTGGTGGTCTTCACCGTTGTCCGGAACCTGCCGTTCGGGGCCGCGCTGGCCCCCTGACGGCGCCTGCCGGAAGGTGTCCGATCTGTCCGACTGGTGGTCGTCGGTTCCGCCGGATGCGGGTCCGAAGGCCCCCGGCGGTTACCATCGCAGTGCTGGTGGAACATCTCACTGGCTTGATCGTTTCGCTTTCGGAAGGGGTCCTCTCGCGTGAGTGTGCTCGACGAGATCATCGACGGCGTCCGCGAAGACCTCGCCGAGCGGCAGGCCCGGGTCTCGCTCGACGAGCTCAAGCAGCGCGCCGCGAAGGCGCGCGACGCGAAGGACGGCGTGGCCGCCCTGCGCGGCGAAGGCGTCACCGTCATCTGCGAGGTCAAGCGGTCCAGCCCCTCCAAGGGCGCCCTCGCCGCCATCGCCGACCCGGCCGGCCTCGCCGCGGACTACGAGGCGGGCGGCGCGGCCGTCATCTCGGTGCTGACCGAGCAGCGCCGCTTCGGCGGCTCGCTGGCCGACCTGGAGGCCGTCCGGGCCAAGGTCGACATCCCCGTGCTGCGCAAGGACTTCATCGTCACCGCGTACCAGCTCTGGGAGGCCCGTGCCTACGGCGCCGACCTCGCGCTGCTGATCGTGGCCGCGCTGGAGCAGGACGCGCTGGTCTCCCTGATCGAGCGGGCCGAGTCCATCGGGCTCACCCCGCTGGTCGAGGTGCACGACGAGGACGAGGTCGCCCGCGCCGTCGACGCCGGCGCCCGGATCATCGGCGTCAACGCGCGCAACCTGAAGACGCTCGAGGTCGACCGGGGCACCTTCGCCCGGGTCGCGCCGGAGATCCCGGACCACATCGTCAAGGTCGCCGAGTCCGGCGTCCGCGGCCCGCACGACCTCATCGCCTACGCCAACGACGGCGCCGACGCCGTGCTGGTGGGCGAGTCCCTGGTCACCGGCCGCGACCCGCGGACCGCGGTCGCCGACCTCGTCGCCGCCGGGGCCCACCCCGCGCTGCGCCACGGACGGGGCTGACCCCCGCCATGCACACCTACGCGCGACTGGCCCGGGGCTGCCGTCCCCGTGGCTGCCGCGCGCCCGCGCGGCGCATTCTCGGGCGCCGCGTGCGGTACCACATCGGCTGCGAGCCGGGGCAGATCAACGGTCGCCGATGGCGCCGGCCGCCGTGCGCGCCGCCCGGACGGGGTCCCGTCCCGGCCTGTGACGCGCGCGGCCGCGAACGCTGACGGCGCCGAGGGCGTCGTAGCGTGACCATCGGTACGCCCTGAGACCCTGGGGGCGCGAGCGCGCCCCCCAAGGAGCCGAGAACGCCATGTCCGTTGACTTCTTCATTCCCGACCCCGAGGGCCGGGTGCCCAGCGCCGAGGGCTACTTCGGCCGGTTCGGCGGCAAGTTCATCCCGGAGGCGCTGGTCGCCGCCGTGGACGAGGTCGCCGTCGAGTACGACAAGGCCAAGGCCGACCCTGCCTTCGCCGCGGAACTGAACGACCTGCTGGTGCACTACACCGGCCGCCCGAGCCCGCTCACCGAGGTGGCGCGGTTCGCCGAGCACGCCGGTGGTGCTCGGATCTTCCTCAAGCGCGAGGACCTCAACCACACCGGCTCACACAAGATCAACAACGTGCTGGGCCAGGCGCTGCTCACCAGGCGCATGGGCAAGACCCGGGTGATCGCGGAGACCGGCGCCGGCCAGCACGGCGTGGCCACGGCGACGGCGTGCGCGCTGTTCGGCCTGGAGTGCGTGATCTACATGGGTGAGATCGACACCGAGCGCCAGGCGCTGAACGTCGCCCGCATGCGCATGCTGGGCGCCGAGGTCGTCTCCGTGAAGTCCGGCAGCCGCACGCTGAAGGACGCGATCAACGAGGCGTTCCGCGACTGGGTCGCCAACGTGGACCGCACGCACTACCTGTTCGGCACCGTCGCCGGCCCGCACCCCTTCCCGGCCATGGTGCGCGACTTCCACCGCGTCATCGGCGTGGAGGCGCGCCGCCAGATCCTGGAGCGGACCGGCCGGCTGCCCGACGCGGTCGCCGCCTGCGTGGGCGGGGGTTCCAACGCCATCGGTCTGTTCCACGCCTTCATCCCCGACGAGTCCGTGCGCCTGGTGGGCCTGGAGGCGGCCGGCCACGGCGTGGACTCCGGCGAGCACGCCGCGACGCTCACCGTGGGCGAGCCCGGCATCCTGCACGGCTCGCGCTCCTACGTCCTCCAGGACGACGAGGGCCAGATCACCGAGCCCTACTCGATCTCGGCGGGCCTGGACTACCCCGGCATCGGCCCCGAGCACGCCTACCTGAAGGAGACCGGGCGCGCGGAGTACCGCCCGGTCACCGACGACGAGGCGATGCAGGCGCTGCGCCTGCTGTCGCAGACCGAGGGCATCATCCCGGCCATCGAGAGCGCCCACGCCCTGGCCGGAGTGCTGCAGCTCGGCCAGGAGGTCGGCGAGGACGGGCTGCTCCTGGTGAACCTCTCCGGGCGCGGCGACAAGGACATGGACACCGCGGCCCGCTACTTCGGGCTGTACGACGGGGCAGAGAACGAGGGGGCCGCGAAGTGAGCGGGCAGATCGAACTGCTGGACCGGGCCCTGGCCGCCGCCAAGGCCGAGGGGCGGGCCGCCCTGGTCGCCTACCTCCCGGCGGGCTTCCCGACCGTCGACGGCGGCATCGAGGCCGTCAAGGCGGCCCTGGAGGGCGGTGCCGACATCGTCGAGGTCGGCCTGCCGCACAGCGACCCGGTGCTGGACGGACCGGTCATCCAGACTGCCGACGACATCGCGCTGCGCGGCGGCGTGCGGATCAAGGACGTGCTGCGCACGGTGCGCGAGGCGCACGCGGCGACCGGCAAGCCGGTCCTGGTCATGACGTACTGGAACCCGGTCGACCGCTACGGCGCCGAGCGCTTCGCCGCGGAGCTCGCCGAGGCGGGCGGCGCCGGCTGCATCCTGCCCGACCTGCCGGTGGAGGAGTCCGAGGGCTGGCGCAAGGCCGCCGAGCAGCACGGGCTGGCCACCGTCTTCGTGGTGGCGCCGAGCAGCCGGGACGAGCGGCTGGCGAAGATCACGGCGGCGGGCACCGGCTTCGTCTACGCGGCCTCGCTGATGGGCGTCACCGGAACCCGTGCGAGCGTCGGCGCCGAGGCGGCCGAACTGGTGCGGCGCACCCGTGCGCAGACCGGGCTGCCGGTCTGCGTCGGCCTCGGCGTCTCCGACGCGGAGCAGGCGGCCGAGGTCGCCGGGTTCGCCGACGGTGTGATCGTCGGCTCGGCCTTCGTGAAGAGGCTGCTGGACGCGCCGGACCTGGAGCAGGGCCTCGCGGCGGTGCGCGAGCTGGCCGCGGACCTGGCCAAGGGCGTCCGCCGCTGAGCGGTGGTGTCGCCCGAACGGGCGAATTACGGCCGGGGGCGCGCGCAGGTGCGCCCCCGGTTCGTTGTCCCGGGGTGTGAGCGAGAAGAACCGTGAAGGAAAGCGCAGCGCCCGCGAGCGGCTGCAGGAGCAGCGGGTGCAGGACCAACGCCGCCAGAAGCGCAAGAGGACGGCGATCGTCGCCGGGTCCGTCGTCGGGGTCCTGGTGATCGGCGCCGTCATCGGCATCCTGGTGGCCAACAGCGGCGGTGATTCCGAGGGGGCCGCCGCGGTCTCCCCCGCAGGCGCGACGGGCGAGAACAAGCTCGTGATCCCCACCGGCGCGAGCGACGCCCCGTCCACGCTGACCGTGTACGAGGACTTCCGCTGCCCGGCCTGCGGCGCCTTCGAGCAGGGCTACCGGGACACCATCCACGCGCTGGAGGACAAGGGCCAGCTGAAGGTGGACTACCACCTGGTCCGGATCATCGACGGCAACCTGGGCGGCACCGGCTCGCTCAACGCGGCCAACGCCGCGGCCTGCGCGCAGGACCAGAACAAGTTCCGCGACTACCACGACGTGCTGTACCGGAACCAGCCGCCGGAGCAGGACGACAAGTTCGCGAGCAAGCCCTACCTGCTGCAGCTCGCCGGCCAGGTGCCGGGGCTGACGACCCCGGCGTTCACCGCCTGTGTGAACAAGGGCACGTACGACGACTGGGTGAACAAGAACAACAGCGCCTTCAACTCCTCGGGCTACAACTCCACCCCCACCGTGCTGCTCAACGGGAAGAACATCTACGGCGCCCAGGCCGCGCCGCTGACCCCCCAGAAGCTGCAGCAGATGGTCACCGACGCCAACAAGGGCAAGAAGGCGGGCACCGCGACCCCGAGCGTGACCCCGCCCAGCGCTCCGGCGAGCGGCTCCGCGGCCGCTTCCGCGTCCGCGTCGGCCTCCGCCCCGGCCTCCTCCGCCCCGGCGAGCGCGCCCGCGAGCCCGCCGGCGACCCCCTCGGCGAGCGGCTGACGCGCCCGCGGGAGAGCGGCCCGTTATTCAGCCGTTGCCGGGCGGGTGCCCGCCGCACCCGCCCGGCACGGTAGCGTCGGCACTGCCATGGAATTCATCGCCTTCATTCCCAGCCCGTCGCGCGGGGTGCTCCACCTCGGACCCGTGCCGCTGCGCGGCTATGCCTTCTGCATCATCATCGGTGTCTTCGTAGCCGTCTGGCTCGGTGGCAGGCGATGGGCCGCCCGCGGCGGACAGAAGACCACGATCGCGGACATCGCCGTCTGGGCGGTGCCGTTCGGTCTGGTCGGTGGCCGTCTCTACCACGTGATCACCAGTTACGAGCTCTACTTCGGTGAGGGCAAGCACTGGGTGAACGCGTTCAAGATCTGGGAGGGCGGCCTCGGTATCTGGGGCGCTATCGCCCTCGGCGCCCTCGGCGCGTGGATCGGATGCCGGCGCCGTGGCATCTCGCTGCCCGCGTACGCCGACGCCGTCGCCCCGGGCATCGCCTTGGCCCAGGCCATCGGCCGCTGGGGCAACTGGTTCAACCAGGAGCTCTACGGCCGGCCGACCGATCTGCCCTGGGCGCTGAAGATCGACGCCGCCCACCGGCCGGCGAACACCCTGGACGCCGCCACGTACCACCCGACGTTCCTGTACGAGTCCCTGTGGTGCATCGGCGTGGCCCTGCTGGTGATCTGGGCCGACCGCCGCTTCAAGCTCGGTCACGGCCGCGCCTTCGCGCTGTACGTCGCGACGTACACCGTCGGCCGCTTCTGGATCGAGTACCTGCGCGTCGACGACGCCCACCACATCCTGGGCCTGCGCCTCAACGACTGGACGTCGATCATCGTCTTCGCCGGGGCGGTCGCCTACATGATCGTCTCCGCCCGGCTGCGTCCGGGGCGCGAGGAGAGCGTCGAGCCGGTGCCCGTCGCCGCGGCGGAGGGTGACGCCGGCACGGCGAAGCCGGCGAAGTCCGCGGAGAAGGACGAAGCGGCCGGCAAGGCGGACACGGCTGACAAGACTGACAAGACTGATGAGGCCGCCGCGGCTGAAGCGGCCGGCAAGCCGGGCAAGCCCGGCAAGGCCGCCGAGGACGAAGCGGCCGCCGAGGGGGAAGAGGCGGAAGAGGAGGCCGGGGCCACGGCCCGGGCCGAATCCGCCAAGAAGGGCTGATCCCGGCACATTCCGACGCCGGGCCGCGGCGCCGCCAGGGGCATGACCCCGGGCGGCGCCGCACTCGTTTCCGCAGGTAGGGGAGGCTTTCCTTGCTGGAAACGCAGGGAATCCGGGCGTACGGTCGAGGCGTTCCCAGGGGAGGACGCGGGCGGTCGCCACCCGCGGGAAGGAGTACCCGGACCATGTCGGCAGCCGTGGAGCGCAGCGAACTGGAGCAAGACGCCCCGTACCACGTCCCGCACCACACGCACCGGGACGTGAGCGGAGGCTGGCTGCGGCCCGCGGTGTTCGGCGCGATGGACGGCCTGGTCTCCAACCTCGCGCTCATGACCGGCGTCGCCGGAGGCAATGTCGCGCCGTCCACCATCGTGATCACCGGGCTGGCCGGTCTGACCGCCGGCGCGTTCTCGATGGCGGCGGGCGAGTACACCTCCGTGGCCTCCCAGCGCGAGCTGGTCGAGGCGGAGCTGGACATAGAGCGCAGGGAGCTGCGCCGTCACCCGAAGGACGAGCTGCGGGAGCTCGCCGAGCTGTACATCGCGCGTGGCGTGGAGCCGGAGCTGGCCCACGAGGTGGCGCGCCAGATGTCCCGGGACCCGGAGCAGGCGCTGGAGATCCACGCCCGCGAGGAGCTGGGCGTCGACCCGTCCGACCTCCCGTCGCCCCTGCTGGCGGCGGGTTCGTCCTTCCTGTCCTTCGGTCTCGGCGCGCTGCTCCCGGTGCTGCCCTACCTGCTGGGTGCCACCGTGGTGTGGCCCGCGGCGGTCGTCGCCCTGATCGGACTGTTCCTCTGCGGTGCGGCTGTGGCGCGTGTGACGGCGCGCAGCTGGTGGTTCGGCGGTTTGCGGCAACTTGTCTTGGGCGGAGCGGCTGCCGGGGTTACCTTCGTTCTGGGCGCGCTTTTCGGTACCGCCGTCGGTTGAGCCGGGTACAGGCCACGAGCCACTTGTTACCCGCTCGTTTCAGCGCGGCCAACACAGGGCATCAGTCTGTGGCGCCGCGGGCAGTGTCGCCTGCGTCTCACGTGAGCGATGCTGGCCCCGAACTGCCTGCTCGTAGCGCTGTTAAGTCCACATGATGGAATCCGCTATCCACTTTTCGGTCATCAAGCCATCATGTAACCTGCTCGAAATCGCAGAGGGCCAACGTCGTCCCTAGCGCGCATGCATATGCCAGATGACGACGACGGGAGAGCCGACCAGATGCGTCCTGTTCTGCACCGGCCTACAGACCCCCGCCCCGCCGGCTCCGGTTCCGGCCGGGCCCACATGGACGGGCGTCCCGCCCCCCAGGGGATGTACGACCCCCGTAACGAGCACGACGCATGCGGCGTCGGTTTCGTGGCGACCCTCACCGGTGAGGCGGACCACGCGCTCGTCGAGCAGGCCCTGACCGTGTTGCGCAATCTGGAGCACCGCGGGGCCACCGGCTCCGAGCCGGACTCCGGTGACGGCGCGGGCATCCTGATGCAGATCCCGGACGCGTTCCTGAGGGCTGTCGCCGGTTTCGAGCTCCCCGCCGCCGGACAGTACGCCGTCGGCGTGGCCTTCCTGCCCGTCGAGGACGAGGACCGCCGCAAGGCCGTCGAGTCCATCGAGCGGATCGCCGCCGAGGAGGGCCTCACCGTCCTCGGCTGGCGCGAGGTGCCGACCGACGCCGCGAGCCTGGGCGCCACCGCCCGCTCGACGATGCCGTACTTCTCGCAGCTCTTCGTGACCGACGTGCAGGGCGAGCACGGGCAGCGGAGGGCCGGGATCGACCTGGACCGCCCCGCCTTCGTGCTGCGCAAGCGCGCCGAGCGCGAGGCGGACGTCTACTTCCCGTCGCTGTCCGCCCGCACGATCGTCTACAAGGGCATGCTGACCACCGGCCAGCTGGAGCCCTTCTTCCCCGACCTGTCCGACCCGCGCCTCGCCACCGCGATCGCCCTGGTCCACTCGCGCTTCTCCACCAACACCTTCCCGAGCTGGCCGCTGGCGCACCCGTACCGCTTCGTCGCCCACAACGGTGAGATCAACACCGTCAAGGGCAACCGCAACTGGATGCGCGCCCGCGAGTCGCAGCTGGCCTCGGAGCTGTTCAGCGGGGACCTGGAGCGGATCTTCCCGGTCTGCACCCCGGACGCCTCCGACACCGCGACCTTCGACGAGGTGCTGGAGCTGCTGCACCTCGGCGGCCGCTCGCTGCCGCACAGCGTGCTGATGATGATCCCCGAGGCGTGGGAGAACCACGACTCGATGGACCCGGCCCGCCGTGCCTTCTACCGCTACCACTCCACCTTGATGGAGCCCTGGGACGGCCCGGCCTGCGTGACCTTCACCGACGGCTCCGTCGTCGGCGCGGTCCTGGACCGCAACGGCCTGCGCCCCGGCCGCTACTGGGTCACCGACGACGGCCTGGTCGTGCTCGCCTCGGAGTCCGGCGTCCTGGACGACATCGCCCCGGAGCGGATCGTCCGCAAGGGCCGGCTGCAGCCCGGCCGGATGTTCCTGGTCGACACCGTCGAGCACCGGATCATCGAGGACGACGAGATCAAGTCGCAGCTCGCCGCCGAGCACCCCTACGGGGAGTGGCTGGACGCCGGGCTGATCCACCTCGACGACCTGCCCGAGCGCGAGCACATCGTGCACACGCACGCCTCGGTCACCCGCCGCCAGCAGACCTTCGGCTACACCGAGGAGGAGCTGCGCATCATCCTGGCGCCGATGGCCAAGACCGGCGGCGAGCCGCTGGGCTCCATGGGCACCGACTCGCCGATCGCGGCGCTGTCGGAGCGGCCCCGGCTGCTCTTCGACTACTTCACCCAGCTCTTCGCGCAGGTCACCAACCCGCCGCTGGACGCCATCCGCGAGGAACTGGTCACCTCGCTGATCAGCGTCGTCGGCCCGTCCGGCAACCTGCTGGAGCCGTCGCCGGCCTCCTGTCGCAACATCACCATGCCGTTCCCGGTGATCGACAACGACGAGCTGGCCAAGCTCATCCACATCAACGCCGACGGCGACCTGCCGGGCCTGAAGGCCGCGACCCTGTCGGGCCTGTACCGGGTCTCCGGCGGCGGCGACGCGCTGGCCGCCCGGCTCACCGAGATCTGCGCCGAGGCCGACGCCGCCATAGAGGCCGGCGCCCGCTTCATCGTGCTGTCCGACCGGCACTCCGACGCCGAGCACGCGCCGATCCCGTCGCTTCTGCTCACCTCGGCCGTCCACCACCACCTCATCCGCACCAAGCAGCGCACCCAGGTGGGCCTGCTGGTCGAGGCCGGCGACGTCCGCGAGGTCCACCACGTCGCGCTGCTGATCGGCTACGGCGCCGCCGCGGTCAACCCGTACCTGGCGATGGAGTCGGTTGAGGACCTGCTGCGCGCGGGCACCTTCATCTCCGGCCTGGAGCCCGAGACGGCCATCAAGAACCTGATCAAGGCGCTGGGCAAGGGCGTGCTGAAGGTGATGTCCAAGATGGGCATCTCCACCGTCGCCTCCTACCGCGGCGCGCAGGTCTTCGAGGCGATCGGCCTGGACGGCGAGTTCACCGACACCTACTTCCACGGCACCACCAGCAAGATCGGCGGCGCCGGGATCGACGTGATCGCCCAGGAGGTCGCGGCCCGCCACGCCAAGGCGTACCCCGCCTCCGGCATCGCGTCGGCGCACCGCCGGCTGGAGATCGGCGGCGAGTACCAGTGGCGCCGCGAGGGCGAGCCGCACCTGTTCGACCCCGAGACGGTCTTCCGGCTGCAGCACGCCACCCGCTCGCGCCGCTACGACATCTTCCAGCAGTACACGAACCGGGTGAACGAGCAGTCCGAGCGGCTGATGACGCTGCGCGGTCTGTTCCGCTTCAAGGACGAGGAGCGGCAGCCCGTCCCGGTCGACGAGGTCGAGCCGGTCTCCGAGATCGTCAAGCGCTTCTCCACCGGCGCGATGTCGTACGGCTCCATCTCGCGCGAGGCGCACGAGACGCTCGCCATCGCCATGAACCAGCTGGGCGGCAAGTCCAACACCGGTGAGGGCGGGGAGGACCCGGACCGCCTGTACGACCCGGAGCGCCGCTCGGCGATCAAGCAGGTTGCCTCCGGCCGCTTCGGCGTGACCTCGGAGTACCTGGTCAACGCCGACGACATCCAGATCAAGATGGCCCAGGGCGCCAAGCCCGGCGAGGGCGGCCAGCTGCCCGGCCACAAGGTCTACCCGTGGATCGGCAGGACCCGGCACAGCACTCCCGGTGTCGGCCTGATCTCGCCGCCGCCGCACCACGACATCTACTCCATCGAGGACCTGGCGCAGCTGATCCACGACCTCAAGAACGCCAACCCGGCCGCGCGCATCCACGTGAAGCTGGTGTCCGAGGTCGGAGTCGGCACGGTCGCGGCGGGCGTCTCCAAGGCCCACGCCGACGTCGTGCTGATCTCCGGCCACGACGGCGGCACCGGCGCCTCCCCGCTGACCTCCCTGAAGCACGCGGGCGGCCCGTGGGAGCTGGGCCTGGCCGAGACGCAGCAGACGCTGCTGCTCAACGGCCTGCGCGACCGGATCGTCGTGCAGACCGACGGCCAGCTCAAGACCGGCCGCGACGTGGTCATCGCCGCCCTGCTGGGCGCCGAGGAGTTCGGCTTCGCGACCGCGCCCCTGGTGGTCTCCGGCTGCGTGATGATGCGCGTCTGCCACCTGGACACCTGCCCGGTCGGCATCGCGACCCAGAACCCGGTGCTGCGCGACCGCTTCTCCGGCAAGGCCGAGTACGTGGTGAACTTCTTCGAGTTCATCGCGCAGGAGGTCCGCGAGCTCCTGGCGGAACTGGGCTTCCGCTCGATCGAGGAGGCCGTCGGCCACGCCGAGCTGATCGACACCACCGCGGCCGTCGACCACTGGAAGGCACAGGGCATGGACCTGGCCCCGCTCTTCCACGTGCCCGAGCTGCCCGAGGGTGCCGCGCTGCACCGCACCACCGAGCAGGACCACGGCCTGGACAAGGCGCTGGACCAGGAGCTCATCGAGCTGGCCGGCGACGCGCTGCACACCGGTGACCCGGTGCGCGCCCAGGTCAAGATCCGCAACGTCAACCGCACGGTCGGCACCATGCTCGGCCACGAGGTGACGAAGAAGTACGGTGGCGCGGGCCTGCCCGACGACACCATCGACGTCACCCTGACCGGCTCGGCCGGCCAGTCGTTCGGCGCCTTCCTCCCCAAGGGGATCACCCTGCGCCTGGAGGGCGACGCCAACGACTACGTCGGCAAGGGCCTGTCCGGCGGCCGGATCGTCGTCCGCCCGGACCGGGGCGCCGACCACCTGGCCGAGTACTCGACGATCGCGGGCAACACCATCGCGTACGGCGCCACCGGCGGTGAGCTGTTCCTGCGCGGCACCACCGGCGAGCGCTTCTGCGTCCGCAACTCCGGTGCCACCGTGGTGTCCGAGGGTGTGGGCGACCACGGCTGCGAGTACATGACCGGCGGCCGGGCGGTCGTGCTCGGCCCGACGGGCCGCAACTTCGCGGCCGGCATGTCCGGCGGCATCGCGTACGTCCTCGACCTCGACCCCGGATGCGTCAACACCGGCATGGTGAACGTCGAGGACCTGGACGCGGACGACATCAAGTGGCTGCACGACGTGGTGCGCCGCCACCACGAGGAGACCGGCTCGACGGTGGCCGAGAAGCTCCTCGCCGACTGGGGGAACACCCTGACCCGCTTCGGCAAGGTCATGCCGAGGGACTACAAGGCAGTGCTCGCCGCCAAGAACGCCGCCGAGCAGGCCGGACTCTCCGAGTCCGAGACCACCGCGAAGATGATGGAGGCGGCAAATGGCTGACCCGAAGGGCTTCCTCACCACGCCCCGCGAGACCGCTCCGACCCGGCCGGTCGAGGAGCGCAAGCGGGACTGGAACGAGGTCTACGTTCCCGGCGGGCTGCTGCCGATCATCACCCAGCAGGCCGGACGCTGCATGGACTGCGGCATCCCCTTCTGCCACAACGGGTGTCCGCTGGGGAACCTGATCCCGGAGTGGAACGACTACGCCTTCCGCGAGGACTGGAAGGCCGCCAGCGAGCGCCTGCACGCGACCAACAACTTCCCGGAGTTCACCGGCCGCCTCTGCCCGGCGCCCTGTGAGTCCGCCTGCGTGCTGGGCATCAACCAGCCCGCGGTGACCATCAAGAACGTCGAGGTCACCATCATCGACAAGGCCTGGGACAGCGGCGACGTCACGCCGCAGCCCCCGGACCGGCTGTCGGGCAAGACCGTCGCCGTCATCGGCTCGGGCCCGGCGGGCCTGGCCGCCGCCCAGCAGCTCACCCGGGCCGGCCACACGGTCGCGGTGTACGAGCGCGCCGACCGTATCGGCGGCCTGCTGCGCTACGGCATCCCCGAGTTCAAGATGGAGAAGCGGCACATCAACCGCCGCATCGAGCAGATGCGCGCGGAGGGCACCAAGTTCCGCACCGGTGTGGAGATCGGCCGCGACCTCGACGGCGCCAAGCTGCGCAAGCGGTACGACGCGGTCGTCATCGCCGCCGGCGCCACCCAGTGGCGCGACCTGCCGGCCGAGGGGCGCGACCTGCGCGGCATCTACCAGGCCATGGAGTACCTGCCGCTGTCGAACAAGGTGCAGGAGGGCGACTTCGTCACTCCGCCGATCACCGCGGCGGGCAAGCACGTGGTCGTCATCGGCGGCGGCGACACCGGCGCGGACTGCGTCGGCACCGCCCACCGCCAGGGCGCGCTGTCGGTCACCCAGCTGGAGATCATGCCGCGGCCGTCCGACGACCGTCCGGCGCACCAGCCCTGGCCGACCATGCCGATGACGTACAAGGTCACCTCGGCGCACGAGGAGGGCGGCGAGCGGGTCTACGCCGTCAACACCGTGAAGTTCGAGGGCGATGAGGACGGCAACGTCAAGGCGCTGCACCTGGTCGAGGTCGTCTTCCAGGACGGGAAGTTCGTCCCGCAGCCGGGCACCGAGAAGGTCATCCCGGCCGACCTGGTGACCCTGGCCATGGGCTTCACCGGCACCGACCAGAAGAACGGCCTGGTCGAGCAGTTGGGCCTGGAGATGGACGCCCGCGGCAACGTGGCCCGCGACAAGGACTTCGCCACCAACGTCGAGGGCGTCTTCGTCGCCGGTGACGCCGGCCGCGGACAGTCGCTGATCGTGTGGGCCATCGCCGAGGGCCGCTCCGCGGCCAGCGCGGTGGACCGCTTCCTGACCGGCGCCAGCACGCTGCCCGCCCCGATCCGCCCGACCGACCGGCCGCTGACGGTCTGAGCCCGCGAGGAAGAAGAGAGCTGTCCCGTACAACGGCGTACGGAACGGAAGGCGGCGCCTGCCCTCACCACCCGGCCGAGGGCAGGCGCCGCACTTGCATACCGGCGAAGCCGGCCTGCGCGTCCTCGGTGTACGCGCCCACGCTGCCGCTCGTGTAGGGCCGTTCGGCGTCGGTGAACGAGGTCAGGAAGCGCCCGGCCACCGTGACGGTGAGCGTGGCACCGCGCTGCTCCACCCCGACCTCGTACCACGGGCCCGGGGGGAACGGCGCCGGGCCGGTCGCCAGGAAGCGCTGGCCGCCGGGGTAGGCGGGGTCGCGCTTGCCCAGTTCCCAGCCGTTGGGCTTGAGGGTGACGTAGTAGAAGTGCTCGGGGTCGCTGTACCCCCACACCAGCCAGGGCACCTCCCACGGGTTGGGCGCGGGGGAGCGCAGCCGGCGCAGCGCCCGCATGTGCGCCGACCAGGTCATGTCGGTGTACCGCTCGGTGCTGACCACCAGCCCGGCGTGCGTCTCGTCGGGGCGGGTCGAGGGGGCGGGGGAGAGCGTCAGCGAGGTGTCGTCGCCGCGGTTGTCGCCGTACCCGTCGTACACCGACAGCCAGCGGCCGTGCACCGAGCCGTCCTCCCAGCCGGGGGCCGCCGCGCCGGGCCCGGTGCAGGCGTACACGACGCCGCCCACCACCAGCAGCAGCACCAGCGCGAGCCCGGCAGGCCGGCGGCCCCTCCGCCGCGGGAGGGGAAGGGGCCTGGACGCGAGGGACCGGGGCGCGGTGGTCATGCCCTGGAGTACGGCTCCGCGGCCCGGGGCGGCGCAGCCGCCGCGGCGAGTTCGCCGCGCAGGGCTCCACCGCGTACGTCCGTGCCGAACTCCCCGAAGTCCTCGGCCAGTTGGGCGAGGATGCGATCGGCCGCGAGCCCGTCGCCGAAGGGATTGCCGGCGGTCGCCATGCGGTGGTACTCCGCCGGGTCGTCCAGCAGCCGGGTCGCCGCGCCGAGGATCGCCTCGGGGTCGGTGCCGATGAGCCGGGCGGCGCCCGCCTCGACGGCCTCGGGCCGCTCGGTGGTGGTGCGCAGCACCAGGGCGGGCTTGCCGAGACCGGGTGCCTCCTCCTGAATGCCGCCGGAGTCGGTGAGCACCAGCTCGCAGTCGGCGAGGGTGGCCGCGAAGTCCGGGTAGCCCAGCGGCTCGACGACGTGGACCGCGTGGTGGCCGGTCAGTTCGGGGAGCAGGGCCTCGCGGACGGCCGGGCTCTTGTGCAGCGGCAGCAGGATCTCCACGTCACCGCGCTCGCCCAGGCGGCGCAGCGCCCTGCCCATCGCGCGCATGCGCTCGCCCTGGTTCTCCCTGCGGTGCAGCGTCAGCAGCACCCGGCGGCGGCCGGTGCCGGGGAAGGCGCTGCGGCCCACGCCCTCGCCGATCACCCACAGCAGGTTGTCGATGACGGTGTTGCCGGTGACGAACACCTGGGTGTCCGGGGTCCCTTCGGCGCGCAGGTGGCCGGCGGCCCGCGCGGTGGGCGCGAAGTGCCAGCGGGCGATGCGCCCGATGAGGCGCCGGTTGAGCTCCTCGGGGAAGGGGTTGTCGAGGACGCCGGTGCGCAGGCCCGCCTCGACGTGGGCGACGGGCACCCGCTCGTAGAAGGCGGCCAGTGCCCCGGCCAGCGCGGTGGTGGTGTCGCCCTGGACGACGACCAGATCCGGGCGGTCGCCCCGGATGACCTCGCCCAGGCCCTCCACCAGACGGGCGGTCAGTTCGGACAGCTGCTGGCGCTCACGCATCACGTCCAGGCCGGTCCTGGCCGGGACCCGGAGCAGGTCCAGCATCTGGTGGAGCATCTCGCGATGCTGCCCGGTGGTGACCACCAGCGGTTCGAAGAGGTCGGAGGCGGCCATCGCGCGGGCCACCGGGGCCAGCTTGATCACCTCCGGCCTGGTGCCGAGGACGAGCATCGCGCGGATGGTGCCCGGAACGTCGGGCGCATCGGCGGAGCGTGCGGACATGGATCCCCCTGGGACGGTGTGCGGTGTGCGGTGGGTCGGTGAGCGACGGGAACGAGCGGTGCGTGTCAGGTGCGGGCGGTCTTCAGCCAGGTGCGCTTCCCGGTGACCATCCGCCACAGGCCCCACCATCCGGCGGCGAACCAGACGTAGCCGTAGAGGATGAACACGTGCGCGACCAGGACCGAGCGCACCAGCCCGAGGGTGCGCTCGCGCTTGGCGTAGACGAACCCGTACACATAGGCCGCGGTGAAGGACAGCACGTACGGGCCGAGCAGCCACATCGGCGACACGAGCGCGTGGCCGGACCGCACGGACGCGGCGACGGTGCCGGCGAGGGCGATCAGGAAGGACAGCGGCAGCAGCGAGGTGAGCAGGATCAGCACCGGGCTGGACAGGTGGTACAGCAGGTCGAGGGCCGGGCGGGTGGCGACCTCGCGCAGGATCAGCGGAACGAGGTTCGCCGACTGCAGGTGGCCCTGGAACCAGCGGGAGCGCTGCCGCACCAGCCGGCGCACGTCGAGCACGGCCTGCTGGGAGACCGCGGCGGTGGTGCAGTACTGGTTGCGCCAGCCGCGGGCGATGAGCCGGACGCCCAGGTCGAGGTCCTCGGTGAGGCTGTCGCTCCACGGGCCGGCGCCGCCCAGCGAGTCCAGCGCGGACAGCCGCATGAACTGCCCGTTGCCGCCCATGCCCACGCTGCCGATGAAGCGCCGGGCACTCTGGAAGACGTCGCCGTAGACGACGAACTCCATGTCCTGGAGCCGGGCGAGCAGGCCCAGGTGGCGGTTGTACATCCGCACGCCGATCTGGACGGCGCCGGTGGCCGGGTCGTCGAAGTACGGGTCCACGGACTGCAGGGTGTGCGGGTCCAGCCGGCCGTCGGCGTCGACCACGCAGATGATCACGTCGTGCGGGTCGCGGTCGCCGAGCAGTCCCGAGGACCGCAGATGGCGTACGCCGGCGTTGAGCGCCGCGCCCTTGCCGCGCCGGGCGTCGGGCAGTTGGCGCCGGTAGAGACGGACCCGCTCGCTGCTCGTGGCGGCGGTGCGGACGACATCGGCCGTGCGGTCCTCGGAGGCGTCGTCGATGACCAGGGCCATGAAGCTGTCGGCGGGCAGTGAGGTGATGCGCGCCAGACTCTCGCCGATGACCTTCTCCTCGTTGAGGCAGGCCAGCAGGAAGACGTAGAAGCGGGGTGTGCCGGGGCGGCGAGACCTGCGGATCCGCCGTCTGGAGAGCAGGAAGAGCACGGTGTTGTAGGCACCGGCCATCACGATCAGCGCGGTCGCGGCCCAGAGCGGGATCCGGGAGATCATCCGCCGCCCCCGGGGAGCTGCGGGGCCGAGGGCCGGCCGGCGGGCCGTCCGAGCGGCCGGTGCAGCCACAGTCGTGCGGCGATCAGACCGAACGCGATCAGGCAGTACAGCAGGAAGCCCATTCCTGCTGCTATTTGTAAAACCCTGGCGAACGGAATGCCAGGAACGGTTCTCGTCGCCTCTGCCATACCGGCAAGAGGCAGCATTGTGCCCAGTGCGGGCCTTCCGTACATGAGTGAGTTCCCCCCAATGTGCTCCGGCTCCGAAGTCGAGCCGAAACTCCCTCAGGGAAGTTAGCAGATACTTTTAGAGGATCATCGTCCGCGGCGTCACCCGTGAGAGAGCCGGTCCGGAACGCCTTGCGTTTTCCCGGGTGAGGAGGGTGAAGCTGGAAGGTCATTCACCCTTCCGAGTGGGATTGGCCGCGGTAATGGAATGAACAATCGAACGAACTGTACATCCGATGATCCGGTTGACAGCGGGCATTGACGGTCTGAACAATCAGCGGCCTGTTCATTCGGTGCAATGGGGGGAAACATGCAATCCCGCATCGGGAGACCACGGAAGTCCCGGGTCTCCGTCGTCGTCATGCTCGTCGCGTCGCTCATGGGCGCCGCATTCCTGACCGTCCCGGCCGATGCCGCGGGCCGCGTCCCGGCAGCCGATCCCGGCGGCCGCCACCACCGGCACGGCGAGAGCCTCGGCGGCCGCTCGGGCGTCGGCAGTATCGACCTCGCCGCGTGGGCGAAGTCCCAGCTCGCCGCCGACCGCGACCGCCGCGCCGAGGGCCCGGCCCGGGAGGCCGCCGCGGAGCGGCCGGCCACCCGCGCCGCCCTGCTCGCGAAGCCGGCCGCCGTGGCCGCCGGCACCTCGGCACTCGTGCTCTACGACACCGCGGGGCCCTACGGACAGCTCGGTGAGCTGTACGCCATGGCCACCGCCAACCTCGCCGGCCACTTCGGCACGGTGACCGCCAAGCCGGTCCAGCAGTACACCGCCGGCATGGTGAACCAGTACACGGCGACCGTCTACCTCGGCTCCACGTACTACAGCGGCAGCGTCCCCGACGCCGTCCCGGCCGCGTTCTACCAGGACGTCGTCACCACCACCCACCCGGTGACCTGGGTCGGCGACAACATCTGGTCACTGGCGAACGCCACCGGGGTCACCCAGTTCCAGAACACCTACGGCTGGGACCCCAGCACGTCGTACTTCGACCCCGCCTCCGTCACGCAGGTGACGTACCGGAACCAGACCCTGACCCGGAAGGTCCCGGCCGGCCAGGACGGCGGCGTGCTGCGCCCCGCCATCCTGACCGGGCCCGGCTACCCGGCGGTGACCCCGCTGGCCCAGGCGGTCGACACGGCCACCGGCGCGTCCTTCCCGTGGGCGGTGCGCTCAGGCAACCTCACCTACGTCGGCGAGATCCCGTTCGCCTACGTCTCCGAGAGCGACCGCGTCATCGCCTTCGAGGACCTGCTCTTCGACGCCCTCGCGCCGAACACCCCCGAGCGGCACCGGGCACTGCTGCGGCTGGAGGACATCAGCCCCGACTCCGACCCGGCCGAACTGCGGGCGACGGCCGACTACCTCTACGCGCAGAGGATCCCGTACGGCATCAACGTCATCCCCGTCCACACCGACCCGCACGGCACCTACAACAACGGCCGTGCCGAGACCGTCACCCTGGTCCAGCGCCCGCAGGTGGTCTCCGCGCTGAAGTACATGCTGGCGCGCGGCGCCGTCCTGATGAACCACGGCTACACCCACCAGTACGGCACCGTCGCCAACCCCTACGACGGCGTCTCCGGTGACGACTTCGAGTTCTACCGGGCCCACGTCGACAGCGCCGACAACGTGGTCTACGACGGCCCGGTCGCCGAGGACTCCGCGCTGTGGGCGCAGACCCGGGTCACCCTGAGCCTGGCCCAGTTCCTCCTCGCCGGGCTGCCGACGCCGAAGTTGTGGACCACCCCGCACTACGCCGCCTCCGCCACCGACTACAAGGTCTTCGCGCAGAACTACACGGCCCGCCTGGAGCGTTCCCTGTACTTCTCCGGGACGCTGAGCGGTACCGCGGGGGATCCCAACCGCTTCATCGGCCAGTTCTTCCCCTACGTGGTGAAGGACGTGTACGGCACCACCGTGCTGCCCGAGAACATCGGCAACTACGAACCCCAGGCGTACAACAACCACCCGGCCCGGCTGCCCGCCGACCTGATCGCCTCGGCCAAGGCGAACCTCGCCGTGCGCGACGGCTTCGCCAGCTTCTTCTACCACCCCTACAACCCGGTCCAGCCGCTCCAGGAGACGGTCGACGGCATCCGCGCCCTCGGCTACACCTTCGTCAGCCCCGCGGCGCTCACGTGACCCTGATCCGGAGGACCGCCGCCGCCATCCTGGCGGCGGCGGTCCTCGCCGTCACCGCCGGATGCACCACCGTCCCCTCCTCGCCCGCGCCCGCGCCGGCCGGCGCGGGGGCCTCCCGGCTGCGGGGGATCGCCCTGCCGTCCTGGGCCGCCGAGGACTACGACAGCCCCGCCGCCGGCCGCTACCTGCGCGACATCGCGGCCACCGGGGCGGGCTGGGTGTCACTCACCCCCACCTGGTACCAGTCGGCACCGGGCGACGCGTCGATGCACACCACAGGGGAGACCGCGAGCGACGCCTCGCTGCGCCGGATCGTCCGCGAGGCCCATGCCGCCGGGCTCAAGGTGCTGCTCAAACCGCACGTCGACCTCCCCGGCGACCAGGACCGCGCGCGGATCCGGCCCGCCGACCGCGCCGCCTGGTTCGCCGCGTACACCCGCTTCATCACCCACTACGCGCGGCTGGCCGAGGACCTCGGGGTCGAGCAGGTCTGCGTCGGCACCGAACTGGCCGGCACCTCGCGGGACGGCGCCCCCTGGCGGGCGGTCATCCGCGCCGTCCGGCGGGACTACCGAGGACCGCTGGTCTACGCCGCCAACTACGACGAGTACGCGCACGTCTCCTTCTGGGACGACCTCGACCTGATCGGCGTCGACGCGTACTGGCCGCTCGCCGGTCACGCCACCACCGACGTCGGCCGGCTGCGTGCCGCCTGGCGGCCGATCGCCCGGGAGCTCGCCGCCTTCTCCGCCCGCCGGCACCGCCGCGTGCTGTTCACCGAGGCCGGCTACGTCAGCCAGCGCGGCACGACCACGGCCCCCTGGTCCTGGACGGTCAGCGCGCGCCCGGCCGACGACGAACAGGCCGCCGCCTACCAGGCGCTGCTCGGCGCCCTGGAGGGGGAGCGCTGGTGGGCCGGGGTGTGCTGGTGGATGTGGGACGACTGGCCGGACAGCGGCGAGACACCGCGGCGGCTGGCGTACACCCCGCACGGCAAACCCGCCGAGGAGGTGCTGCGCCGCTGGTGGCGCAGATGAACGAGACAAAAGGTGCGAATCGCTGGGATTGTGTTCCCATGACCGCTCTCGCGCCCCCCGACCACGAGGACACCACGGACTTCGCCGACGCCGACCGCGGCTTCCTCGGCGCCCTGACGCCCGGCCGCGTCACCGCCGACGACGGCCGGGTGGTCTGGGACAACGACGCCTACTCCTTCCTGCAGGGCCCCTGCCCCGACACCGCCCACCCGGGCCTGTGGCGGCAGAGCCGGCTCGCGGCGAAACAGGGTCTGTTCGAGGTCGTCGAGGGCGTCTACCAGGTCCGCGGCCTGGACCTGTCCAACATGACACTCGTGGAGGGCGACCGCGGGGTCGTGGTCATCGACCCGCTGCACTCCACCGAGGCCGCGGCCGCCGCCCTGGCGCTCTACCGCGAGCACCGGGGCGACCGCCCGGTCACCGCGCTCATCTACACCCACTGCCACGTCGACCACTTCGGCGGCGCCCGCGGCGTCCTCCCCTACGGCCACGACCCGGTCCCGGTCCTCGCCCCGGCCGGCTTCCTGGAGCACGCCGCCAGCGAGAACGTCTACGCCGGCACCGCGATGAACCGCCGCGCCGTCTACATGTACGGCTCGGAACTGCCCAAGGGCCCCGCGGGCCAGATCGGCTGCGGGCTCGGGCAGACCGTGTCCACCGGCGCCATCGCCCTGATCCGGCCGACCGTCTCCGTCACCCGCACCGGGCAGGACGAGACCCTCGACGGCGTCCGCATCGTCTTCCAGCTCACTCCCGGCACCGAGGCGCCCGCCGAGATGAACTTCGTGCTGCCGGGCAAGCGCGTGCTGTGCATGGCGGAGAACGCCACCCACACCATGCACAACATCCTGACCCTGCGCGGCGCCCAGGTCCGCGACGCCCGCCAGTGGGCCCAGTACCTCAACGAGTCGCTGGTGCTGTTCGGCAACTCCGTCGACGTCGTCATCGCCTCCCACCACTGGCCCACCTGGGGGCGGGAGAACATCCACCGGCTGCTGGCCCACCAGCGCGACCTGTACGCCTACCTCCACGACCAGACGCTGCGGCTGCTCAATCAGGGCATGACCGGCAGCGAGATCGCCGAGGAGCTGCGGCTGCCGCCCGCCCTGGAGCGCCTCCACGCCAACCGCGGCTACTACGGCTCCCTCTGCCACAACGTGAAGGCGGTCTACCAGCGCTACATGGGCTGGTTCGACGGCAACCCCGCCCACCTGTGGGAGCACCCGCCGGCCGAGGAGGCGCGCCGGTACGTCGACTGCCTCGGCGGGGTCGACGCCACCGTCGCCAAGGCGGGGGAGTACGCCGACGCGGGCGACCTGCGCTTCGCCGCGACCCTGCTCAACCACGCCGTCTTCGCCGACCCCGGGCACACCACGGCGCGCGGTGAACTGGCCGCCGTCTACGTCCGGCTGGGCCACGGCTGCGAGAACGGTCCCTGGCGGAACTTCTACCTGATGGGCGCCAAGGAACTGCGCGACGGCATCAGCCCCACTCCGACCGCGACCCCCGGCCCCGATCTCACCGCGGCCCTGACGGTCGATCAGTTGATCGACTCGCTCGCCATCCGCGTCAACGGCCCCCGGGCCTGGGACACCCACCTCACCATCGACTGGCGGCTCACCGACGAGCACCGCACCTGGCACCTCACCCTCTCCAACGGGGCGCTCACCCACTACTCCACCCAGGACGGCCGCCCCAACCGGCACGCCGACCTCACCCTCACCCTGACCCGGCCCGAACTGCAACGACTCCTGGCGGGCGGACGTTTCGACGGGATCGAGCACGAGGGCGACCTGAAGGTGGTGACCACCCTCGTCGGCCTGCTGGACGGCCCCGACCGGGACTTCGCCATCGTCACCCCCTGACCCGGGGACCCGCGGGCCGGCCCGCCGAGTGGCCAATTCCGGCGGCGCGGCCGGGGCACCGTGGGCATAGCCTGAACGTCATGGTCGAACACCGCTTTGCCGAAGTGAACGGTATCCGGCTCCACATCGCGGAGGAGGGCGAGGGACCCCTCGTCGTGCTGCTGCACGGCTTCCCCGAGTGCTGGTACTCCTGGCGCCACCAGTTCGGACCGCTCGCCGCCGCGGGCTACCGGGTGGTCGCGCCCGACCAGCGGGGCATCGGGCGCAGCGACCGCCCCGAGGCCGTCGACGCGTACACCGTGCTGGACCTGGTCGGCGACGTGATCGGGCTGATCCACGCCCTCGGAGAGGACACGGCCGTCGTCGTCGGCCACGACTGGGGCGCCCCCGTCGCCTGGCACACCGCGATGCTGCGCCCCGACGTCGTACGGGCCGTGGCCGGGCTGAGCGTCCCACCGACCCCGCGCAGCGGGGACACGCCCCCGCTGGTCGCCATGCAGGAGCGCTACGACGGGCGCTTCTACTGGAACTACTTCGCGCAACCCGGAGTCGCCGACGCCGAGTTCGCCGCCGACCCGGACTCCACCTTCCGCCGCTTCCTGTACGGCGCCTCCGGCGACAACCCGGCCAACGACCCGGTCCCCGCCGAGCCGCTGGTCCCGCCGGGAGGCGGGTTCCTCGACCTCGTCGGAGATCCGGAGAAACTGCCGGCCTGGCTCACCGAGGAGGACGTCGCCACCTTCGCCGCCGAGTACGGGCCCCAGGGCTTCACCGGCGGACTCAACTGGTACCGCAACCTCGACCGCAACTGGCGGCTGACCGCGCCCTGGAGCGGTGCGACCCTCCAGGTCCCGGGCCTCTACGTCACCGGCGACCGCGATGTCGTCCACGCCCTCCCCGGCGCCTCCGACCTCCTCGCGGTGCTGCCGCAGCTCTACCCGACGCTGCGCGAGCCCGTCGTGCTCCCCGGTTGCGGCCACTGGACGCAGCAGGAGCGCCCGGCCGAGGTCAACACGGCGCTGCTGGACTTCCTGCGCGAGACGGCACCGGCCCGCGCCTGACCGGCACGCCGCACCCCGCCGGGGCACCGGCTCAGGTGTCGCACTCCAGCACGGTGCGGCACAGCCCGCACCGTGCCTTCACCCGGCCGCGCACCGGGACCCGGATGCGCTGGTGGCAGGTGGGGCAGGGGAAGGACACCCGCATCGGCGCCTCGCCCTCGAAGGCGTAACCGGCCACCGGGTGCGCGGCTCCGCGGCGGCGGTCGTGGGCGTAGCGCCGGCGGTTCGCCCAGCCGCAGCCCAGCAGCGGCGCGTTCCGCAGGTCGTCGCGGGCCAGCCCGAGGCCGTCCCGGTAGGCGTCGCGGGCCCGCGGGCCGGTCAGCCAGGGCTCGATGTCGTCGCCGAAGGCCAGTGCGCGCTTGGCCAGGACGTACCCGAACTCCTCCGGGGTGAGGTAGCCCAGCTTCGACGCCGCCATCGTCACCCGGTCGCCGAACAGCGCCGGCTCCTCCCTGTAGGAGTCCAGCAGCAGCCAGCCCGCGCCGAGGTAGGCGGTCGCGGTGTCCGTGAGGATCTCGTTGTCCCGCGTCCCGGGGAACTCCAGGCCGAGCCGGTGCAGGTACACGTGCATGACCTCGTGCGCCAGCGCCGCGCCCACGTCGCGCCGGTCCTCGCGGAAGCGGTCGTGCAGCTCCACGAAGTACTCCGGGCCGGAGGCCAGTTCCACGTTGCCCGCGTGCGTCATGTCGCGGAAGCTCACCACCATGCGGGCCTCGGGCAGCCGGAAGTGCCGCACGATGACCCCGGCCACCCGCTGCGCGCCCAGGTGCAGGTCCTCGTCCGGCGGGAACTCCACGGCCTCGGGCCGGACGCTCGCCGCGAACCGGCTCACGGTGTCGTACGACAGCCTGCGGTAGAGCGCGGTCAGGGCGGACCGCACCTTCTCCAGGTGCGGAAAGCCGTGCTCGATCGGGCTGGACGACGGCTCGCCCACGGCGCCTCCCCCAAGCGGTGCGACGCTACGAGCCTACGCGTCCAGCCACGCCGTTGTCGCCGTGCGATCCGGTCCCGTACCGGACGCCGAACCGGCCACCGGCATCCCCAGCGCCGCCAGCCGCTCCGCCGCGCCCGGCGCCTCTCCGCCGGCCGGCTGGTAGGCGCTCACCAGCAGCCGCCCGCCCGGCTCCACCAGCTCGGCGAGCAGCCGGCGCAGCAGTCCGCCGAGCCTCGCCGGCGGCACGCAGTCCACGAGGACGTGCACGAAGGTGAAGCGTCGGCCGCCGGCCGGCCGCCAGTCCAGCGCGTTGCCCACGGCTATCCGGTCCGCCCACTGCGGCAGCCGCCGCCGTGCCAGCTCCGCCAGCCCCGGCGCGATGTCCAGCCCGTACGGCTCGATCGCCCGGCCGCGTTCGGCGGCCCACGTCCGCACCGACTCCATCAGCAGCCCGTTGGCGCAGCCGATGTCGAGGAAGGCGCCGTCCCGGTGCAGCGCGTCCACCACCATCGACCGGCGCGCCCGCCACTCCTGCGGGCCGCCGCCGAAGCCGGAGCCGCCCTCGGCGGTCGCCGCCCGCAGATAGGCGGGCTGGATCAGCCGCAGGTTGTCCGCGAACCACGAGGCGTCGTCCTGCTCCCGGAAGGAGCGCGCGGCGTCCAGCACCGCCCGCCGCTCGGTGCGGTCCGCCAGCCGCGCGGCGACCTCCTGCGGGGTCCCGGTGAACAGCTCCACCCGGGTGTGCGGCCGCCGGCCGCGGTAACGGTCGCCGTCCAGCCAGGCGTACAGCCGCAGCTCCGCGCCGTCGTAGGCGAAGGGGTGCACGCGCTGCCGCAGGAAGCCGGCGGTCATCAGCGGCACCCGCTCGGAGGTGTCGAGCACCCAGTCCTCGCCCGGCAGCACCCGCCCCGACGGCAGCCGCAGGCCCGCGCCGCCGTGGCCCTGCGCGGGGACCGCGCAGCGCCCGTCCGGCAGGAAGAGCACATACGTCACCCGGCGCACCGCCTCCGGATCCTGCGGATCGTGCTCCACCGGCTCGTACGCGTGCGCCCCCGCCACCATGCCGTCCGTCCCCCTCGGCCGAATCCGTTCGCCCCCGGCCGATCCCCCCGGACGCGTCGACGTACGGACACCGTACAAGTGACCGCCGACATCCGGCTGATGCGGGTGCCCGCGGGGCGGGCCGGAACCGTCCGGAACCCCGGTATGTCGCGGTGGCGCGGCCCCGCCGGGCGGTCGGCAACGCCCGCGGTGCGCATCGCGGCAGCGCGGCCGTCGCTGTGAGGCCTCGGGCCCGCGGGCGGCGCGGGCCGAGCGCTGCGATCACCACCCCGGATCGGCCTGACGTGGTGAACTGCCGAGCCTGGCACGCGGGGGAGGGGACCATCCGCGGGCCGTCCGCCTCCGCCTCCGCGTGGCGTGGGCCGAGCGCTGCGCTCGCCCCCCGGCGTGCGGACCGGCGTAGCCGCGGGGGCGGCTTGGGGTGCCCGCGCGCGCTCGGCCTCCGGCGCCCGCGAGGTGCTGCGGGGGTGACTCCCGGCGACGCGGATGCGGTACGGGCCGGGCGTGGGCCCGGACCGTGTCCGTGTGACCGCCTGCGTGGGCCGAGCGCTGCGCTCGCGCCCGGTGTGCGGGCAGGCCAAGGCGCGGGGAGGCTCCTTCGGGCGCCCGCGCGCCCGGCCTCCGGCGCCCGCGAGGTGCTGCGGGGGTGACTCCCGGGGACGCGGGTCACCCGCATGCGGCAGGGCCCGGCGCGGGGGTCTTCGGGTGCCCGCGCGCTCGGCCTCCGGCAGCCGCGAGGGCGCTGCGGGGGCGGCGGCCGGTCAGAGCGCTGCGGGGGCCGGGGGCGGGGGGAGTTGGCCGTAGCAGAGGCAGAAGGGGTGGCCTGCCGGGTCGGCGAAGACGCGGAAACCGCTGTGTTCGCCGCCGCTGTCGTGGAGGAAGGTCGCGCCCAGGGCGACGACCTCTCCCTGGGCCCGTTCGACGTCCGCGCGGGTGGGCACCTCGAAGTCGAGGTGGAACTGCTGCGGGTGCTCCGGGTCCGGCCACTGCGGCGGGCGGTGGAAGAGCACCTCCTGGAACGCGAAGCGCGTGCCGCCCGGTGCCGTCAGGGTCACCCAGGAAGGGTCGGAGCCGTCCAGGGCTCCGCCGAGGATGCCCTGGTAGAAGGCGCCCAGCGCCCGCGCGTCGGGACAGTCGATCACGGTGAGCTGCAAGGTGGCGATCATCCGGCGAGCCTGCCCGCTGTCATACCTGAGGTGCAAGGCCCGCGGCCGGGACCATACTTTCGGTGGATACCGACAGGGACGGCCGGGGGAGGCGCGGCACGCACCCGGCTCCGTACCCTGGGGACCGTCGACGTAGCCGCCAGCCGCGAAGGACCCGCCGCGATGCATGCCCTGCCCGTGCCCCTGATGCCCGCCGCCCTCGCCGCCGGGGTCGCCCTCCTCGTGTGCTGCGCGGCCGTCGTGTGCGGCCCGCTCACGGCGGTGTTCGCGGGACTGCTGGCGCTGGGCGTGTGGGGCGTGCGCTACGCGGTCCACCCTCGGTGAGCCCGTGGGCGGCCCCGTGACGACGGCCCACCGGCGGGTCAACGTGCTCGCCCTCGCCCTGCTCGTCGCGGCCGCCGCGGGGACCGCCTGGGCCGTCTGGCGCACCGGCTCGGGACGCGCCGACGCCGTCGTGCACGGCAGCACCTCCGCGCGCGCCGCCGACCCGGCGGGCCACACCCCCGTACGCCTCGACATAGCCCGCGCCCGGGTCCACGCCCGCGTCCTGGACCTCGGGCTCAACGACGACGGCAGCCTGCAGACGCCGGGCGCCGAGGAGGGCCGCCGCTGGGCCGGCTGGTACGACCGCAGCGCCGCGCCCGGCGACCCCGGCACCGCCGTGATGGTCGGCCACCACGACACCGGGAGCGGCCGCGGGGTCTTCCACGACCTCGGCGACCTGCGTCCCGCGGACACGGTCGTGGTCACCCGCCGCGACGGGAGCCGCGCCCGCTTCACGGTCACCCGGGTCGTCCGGGTCCCGGGCCGCTCCCGGCCCGCCGAGGCCTGGTCCACCGGCGCCGGAGGCCCTTCCCTGCGCCTGATCACCTGCACCCGCGGCCAGGGCGACAGCCTGATCGTCGACGCCGCCGCGGTCCGCTCCTCCTGACGCCCGGCACGGCCGCCGGACCGGGCGGGGGAACTCCCGTGCGGGTCGCACGGCCCATGAGGCAGCATGGCGGCATGCCTGCTCTCACCCGTGCCGAGGCCGAGACCCGCGCCCGGCTCCTCGACGTCCACACCTACGTCGTCGACCTGGACCTGACCCGCGGCGCCGACGTGTTCGGCTCCACCACCGTCATCGGGTTCACCGCCCTCGCCGACGGCGACACCTTCGTCGAGCTCAAGCCCGCCGCCCTGCACCGCGCCGTGCTCGACGGCCACGCCCTCGACCCCGCCGCCCTGGAGGACAACCGGCTGCCGCTCACCGGGCTCACGGAAGGCCCGCACGAGCTGCGGATCGAGGCCGACATGCGCTACTCGCGCACCGGGGAGGGCATGCACCGCTTCACCGACCCGGCGGACGGCGAGACCTACCTGTACACCCAGCTCTTCCTGGACGACGTGCAGCGCGTGGTCGCCGCCTTCGACCAGCCCGACCTCAAGGCCGTCTTCGAGGTCACCGTCACCGCGCCGCCCGCGTGGACCGTCCTCGGCAACGGAGTCGCCGAGCGCACCGGCGAGGCCGAGGGCCACTGGCGGATCGCGCCGACCCCGCGCATCAGCACCTACCTGCTCGCGGTCGCCGCGGGCCCCTGGCACTCGGTGCGCACCGAGCACGCCGGCCTGCCCTTCGGACTGCACTGCCGACGCTCGCTGGCGCCCCACCTCGACGCCGATGTCGAGGAGCTCTTCGACATCACCCGGCGCTGCTTCGACCGCTACCACGAACTGTTCGCGGAGCCCTATCCGTTCGACTCCTACGACCAGGCCTTCGTCCCGGAGTTCAACGCGGGCGCGATGGAGAACCCCGGCCTGGTCACCTTCCGCGACGAGATGGTCTTCCGGTCCGCCGTCACCGACGCCGAGCGGCAGACCCGCGGCATGGTCGTCGCCCACGAGATGGCCCACATGTGGTTCGGCGACCTCGTCACGCTGCGCTGGTGGGACGACATCTGGCTGAACGAGTCCTTCGCCGAGTACATGGGCTACCAGGTGCTCTCCGAGGCCACCCGCTTCACCGACACCTGGACCGACTTCGCGGTCGCCCGCAAGGGCTGGGGCTACGACGCCGACCAGCGCCCCTCCACCCATCCCGTCGCCCCGGACCCCGAGGCCGTCCCCGACACCGCGTCGGCGCTGCTCAACTTCGACGGCATCTCGTACGCCAAGGGCGCCTCCGCCCTGCGCCAGCTCGTGACGTGGCTCGGCCGCAAGGACTTCCTGGCCGGCATCAACGAGCACTTCTCCCGGCACCGGTTCGGCAACGCCGCCCTCGCCGACTTCATCGACTCCCTCGCCTCCGCCACCGACCGGGACGTGCACGCCTGGGCCGACCGCTGGCTGCGCACCACCGGCGTCGACACCCTCACCCCCGTCCCGGCCGAGGCCGACGGAGGCTGGCGGCCCGAGGTGGTCCGTGTGGGCGAGCGCCCGCACCGCATCGCGGTCGCCGCGTACGACCGCGACCCCGCGGACCCGGCGCGGCTCGTGCTGCGCGAACGCTTCGAGACCGATGTCCCCGCGGGCGCCGAGGCCGCCGCGACACGGCCCGGGCCGCGCCCGGACCTGGTGCTGCTCAACGACCGGGACCTGACGTACGCCAAGATCCGCTTCGACGCCCGGTCCTGGGACACCCTCGTCCAGGGCCTGAGCGGCCTGCCCGACCCGCTCGCGCGGGCCCTGGTGTGGAACGCCGCCCGTGACATGGTGCGCGACGGCGAACTGCCTCCGGCCGCCTACCTGGACGTGGCCCGCGCCCACCTGCCGCACGAGACCGACCTCGCCGTGGTGCAGGGCGTGCTCGGTTTCGCCCGCGTCCAGCTCGCCGACCGGTACCTGCCCGCCGGGCAGCGGCCCGGGGCCCTCGCCGTACTGGAGGCCCTCACCCGCGAGCTGCTCCGCCACGAGGACCCCGGCATGCGGCTCGCCGCCGCCCGCGAACTCATCACCGCCGTCACCGACCCGGCCGAGCTGCGCGGCTGGCTCACCGCCGGGACCCTGCCGGACGGGCCGCCGCTCGACCCCGAACTGCGCTGGCAGATCCTCACCCGGCTCAGCGTCCTGGGCGCCGCCGACCGCGCCGACATCGACGCGGAACTCGAGCGCGACCCCAGCGCCACCGGCCGGGAGGGCGCCGCCCGCTGCCGGGCCGCGCTGCCCGACGCGGAGGCCAAGCGGGAGGCCTGGACCTCGATGTTCGAGGACGACACGCTCTCCAACTACCTGTTCACCGCGACCGCCCAGGGCTTCTGGCAGCCCGAGCAGCTCGCCCTCCTCGGCGACTACGTGCCCCGCTACTACCCGGCCGCCGTCGCCCTCGCCGCCCGCCGGGGGCCCGCGCTGGCCGACGCCGCCGGCCGCTGGGCCTTCCCCCTCCCGGTCGTGGACGCCTCCGTCCTCGACCTCGGGGAGGCCTGCGTCCGCTCCGCCGGCCCCGCTCCCACCCCCGCCCTGCGGCGCAGGCTCGTCGACCAGCTCGACGACCTGGCCCGCGCCCTGCGCGTGCGGGGCGCGTGACCGCTCACTCCCGGGGCGAGGGCGCGCCTGACGTGCCCTCGCCCCCGCGCCCGCGTGCGCGCAAACTGCGGGTCCGATGAGGGGTACTTCGAGGTCGGGGCAGCATCCCCGCGCGGGCGGCGTCGTTACGCAGTCCGGACCGCGCGGACGGGTCGCGCGGCGGTGATCGCTGTGTTCTCGGAGGGTGCCAGGCCGTGTCACCTCAGCTCGCCGGCGGCAGGGGAGGGCCGGGCCGGCTGCGACCGTTGCTCGGGGTGGTGCTGGACGCGCTCGCGGAGGGTGCCGCGCGGCGCGCGGGACCCCTGCCCGCGGGCGGGCCGGAGGCGGTCGCCGCGCGGGTCGCGCAGACCCTGGGAGAGGCGCTGCCCGAGCACGGGACCGGGGTGCAGGAGGCGCTGCGGACGCTGGTGCGGCTGACCGCGGAAGGCGCGGCGGACCCGGCGGAACCGTTCTGCGCCGCACATCTGCACTGCCCGCCGCTGGCCGTGGCCGCGGCCGCCGACCTGGCCGCGAGCGCGCTGAACCCCTCGATGGACTCCTGGGACCAGGCCCCCGCGGCGACCGCCCTGGAGGCGGCGGTGACGGCGGCGCTGGCCCGCCTCGTCCACCCCGGGGCGGCGGCGCCCGACGCGCTGATCACCACCGGCGGTACCGAGTCCAACCAGCTCGCCCTGCTGCTCGCCCGCGAACGCGCCCCCGGTGTGCGGATCGTGACCGGGGCCAACGTCCACCACAGTGTGCCGCGCGCCGCGTGGCTGCTCGGGATGCCGGAGCCGGTGGTCCTCGACACCCCCTCAGGGGTGCTCGACCCCGCGCGGGCACGCACCGCGCTCGCCGCGGTCCCGGGCCCGGCCCTGCTCGTCGCCACGGCCGGGACCACCGATACCGGGGTCGTCGACCCGCTAGCCGAACTCGCCCGCGCCGCAAGGGAGTACGGCGCCGCCCTGCACGTGGACGCGGCCTACGGCGGCCCCCTGCTGTTCAGCGACCGTGAGGCGCCGCGGCTCGCCGGGCTGGCCGAGGCCGACAGCGTCACCCTGGACCTGCACAAGCTCGGCTGGCAGCCGGTCGCCGCGGGTGTGCTCGCTGTGCGCGAGGGGGAGTCGCTGCGTCCGCTCGGGCACCAGGCGGACTACCTCAACGCCGCCGACGACACCGAGGCCGGCTTCCCCGATCTGCTCGGCCGCTCGCTGCGCACCACACGCCGCCCGGACGTGCTGAAGATCGCCGTGACGCTGCGCGCCCTCGGCAGGCAAGGCCTGGGCCGGCTCGTGGACACCGTCTGCGACCGGGCCCGCGAGCTGGCCGACCTGGTCGAGCGGCACCCGGACCTGACCCTGTACGCCCGCCCCGCGATCAGCACCGTGCTGCTGCGCCCCGCCGGGGCCGGCGACGACGCGGTCGCCGCGATCCGGCGACGGCTGATGCTCGACGGCCGGGCGGTCCTCGGCCGGGCCCGCGCCGGCGGACGGCTGTGGCTCAAGGCGACCCTCCTCAACCCGGCGCAGGCCGCCGGCGACCTCGAGGCACTCCTCGCGCTCGTGTGCGCGACCCATCAGGAAGGCAGCACGCCCGATGACCGTGGCTGACAACACCGAGTACGCCGAAGACACCACGTACACCGCGTACGCCGAAGCGGCCGCCTCGCACGCCGAGCAGTCCTACGACCTGCTCGGCATCGGCATCGGGCCGTTCAACCTCTCCCTGGCCGCGCTCGCCGACGGCGTCCCGTCCCTCAGCGCCGCCTTCTACGACCAGGAGCAAGCCTTCCGCTGGCACCCCGGGCTGCTGATCGAGGGCGCCACCCTCCAAGTGCCGTTCCTGGCCGACCTGGTGAGCCTCGCCGACCCCTCCAGCCGCTGGAGCTTCCTGAACTGGCTGAAAGCCCGTGAGCGGCTGTTCCCGTTCTACTTCGCCGAGCGCTTCCATGTGCACCGCGCCGAGTACGACGCCTACTGCCGCTGGGTCGCCGAGTCCCTGACCAGCACCCACTTCGGCCGCCGGGTCGACAGCGTCCGCTGGAACCCGGGCCGCGGCCTGTTCGAGGTCGGCCACACCCGGCTCGATTCCGAGGGGCAGGCCGTGGGGCGCGGCGTCCGCCACGCCCGCAACCTGGTCCTCGGCATCGGCTCGGAACCGTACGTCCCCGAGGCGCTGCGCCCGCTGATCGAGGCCCCGGCGGTGCAGGTCGTGCACTCCGCGGACTACCTGGCGCACCGCGACCGGCTGCTGGCCGCCGGCCACGTCACCGTCGTCGGCGCCGGCCAGTCCGGCGCCGAGGTCTTCCTCGACCTGCTGCGCGGCCGCCCCGCCGGGAGCGAGCGGATCACGTGGATCGCGCGCAGCCCCGCCTTCGCGCCGATGGAGTACAGCAAGCTCGGCCTGGAGCAGTTCACCCCCGACTACGCGCGCTTCTTCCACGGCCTCGCCGAGCCGGTGCGCGACGGTCTGCTGCCCCGGCAGTGGCAACTGCACCGGGCCGTCGACCACGGCACCCTCGCCGCCGTCCACGACGAGCTGTACCGCCGCTCCCTCGGCGGCGGCTGGCCGGACGCGGTCCTCACCCCCGGTGTCACCGTGCGCACCGCCGGGCGGCTGGGCATGGGCGCGGTCGAACTCCACCTGGAGCACCAGGAGCAGGGCACCCGCACCCGGATGGTCACCAACGCCGTGGTGCTCGCCACCGGCTACCGCGAGCGGCCCACCGGCAGGCTGCTGGCGGCCCTGGACCCGTACATCCGCCACGACGGGGCGGGCCGGCCCCGGATCGACGAGCAGCACCGGATCGTGCTGGACCCGGCGGTGGGCGGATCGGTGTACGTGCAGAACGCCGACCGCCACTCGCACGGCGTCGGCGCCCCCGACCTGGGCCTGGCCGCATGGCGCTCGGCGGTCATCCTCAACTCCGTGACGGGCGAGGAGCCCTATCCGCTCCCCGCCCGCACGGCCTTCACGACCTACGGCCTGACCTCGGCCACGGCCCCGGTCAGCGAGATCCCTTCCGCACGGCCCGCAGGTATTCGCGGTTCATAGCGGCGATCGACGGCAGCGGGATGCCCTTGGGGCAGGCCGTGGCGCACTCACCGGTGTTGGTGCAGCCGCCGAAGCCCTGGTCGTCCATGGCGGCGACCATGTTGAGCACCCGGGTCTCCCGCTCCGGACCACCTTGCGGCAGCACATTGAGGTGGTTGACCTTGGCGGAGGTGAACAGCATCGCCGAGCCGTTGGGGCAGGCCGCCACGCACGCCCCGCAGCCGATGCACTCCGCGTGCTCGAAGGCGAGGTCGGCGGCCTCCTTGGGGACGGCCGTCGCGTGCGCCTCGGGCGCGCTGCCGGTCGGCACCGAGATGTACCCGCCGGCCTGGATCACCCGGTCGAAGGCCGAGCGGTCCACGACCAGGTCCTTGACCACCGGGAAGGCCGCGGCCCGCCACGGCTCGACGTCGACGGTGTCGCCGTCCTGGAAGTGCCGCATGTGCAGCTGGCAGGTGGTGGTCCGCTCCGGGCCGTGCGCCTGTCCGTTGATGACCATGCCGCAGGCACCGCAGATGCCCTCGCGGCAGTCGTGGTCGAAGGCGACGGGCTCGTCGCCCGCGAGGATGAGCTCCTCGTTGAGGACGTCGAGCATCTCCAGGAACGACATGTCGGGACTGATGTCCTCGACGCGGTAGGTGACCATGGCGCCGTCGTCCTGCGAGGACCGCTGGCGCCAGATGCGCAGGGTGAGGTTCACGCGTAGCTCCGCTGGGTGGGGTGTACGTAGTCGAAGGTCAGCGCCTCCTTGTGGAGCACCGGCGTGCCGCCGTCGCCGGGGTGCTCCCATGCGGCGGCGTACAAGAAGTTCTCGTCGTCGCGCAGCGCCTCGCCGTCGGGGGTCTGGCTCTCCTCGCGGAAGTGGCCGCCGCAGGACTCGGCGCGGTGCAGCGCGTCCAGGCACATCAGCTCGGCCAGCTCCAGGAAGTCCGCGACGCGGTTGGCCTTCTCCAGGGACTGGTTGAACTCCTCGCCGCTGCCGGGCACCTTGATGCGGCGCCAGAACTCCTCGCGCAGCGCGGGGATGCGCTCCAGCGCCTTGCGCAGGCCGCTCTCGGTGCGGGCCATGCCGCACTCGTCCCACATCAGCTCGCCGAGCTCGCGGTGGAAGGAGTCCGGGGTGCGGTCGCCGTCCACGGCCAGCAGCAGGTTCAGCCGGTCCTCGACCTCCGCGACGACCTCGGTGACCGCCGGGTGGTCGGGGCCGACCGCCTCGTGGGGGCCGCGTGCCAGGTAGTCGTTGATCGTGGCCGGCAGCACGAAGTAGCCGTCGGCCAGGCCCTGCATCAGGGCGCTGGCTCCGAGCCGGTTGGCGCCGTGGTCGGAGAAGTTGGCCTCGCCGATCGCGAACAGGCCGGGGATCGTGGTCTGCAGGTCGTAGTCCACCCACAGACCGCCCATCGTGTAGTGCACGGCGGGGTAGATCCGCATCGGCCGGGTGTACGGGTCCTCGGCGGTGATCCGCTCGTACATCTCGAAGAGGTTGCCGTACTTCTCCTCCACCCGGGCGCGCCCCATGCGGGCGATCGCGTCGGCGAAGTCCAGGTAGACGCCCTGGCCGCCGGGGCCGACGCCGCGGCCCTCGTCGCAGACGTTCTTTGCGGCGCGGGAGGCGATGTCGCGGGGCACCAGGTTGCCGAAGGAGGGGTAGATCCGTTCCAGGTAGTAGTCCCGCTCGTCCTCGGGGATCTCGTGGGGCGGGCGGTCGTCGCCCTTGGCCTTCGGCACCCAGATGCGGCCGTCGTTGCGCAGCGACTCGCTCATCAGCGTCAGCTTCGACTGGTGGTCGCCCGAGCGCGGGATGCAGGTCGGGTGGATCTGCGTGAAGCAGGGGTTGGCGAAGTACGCGCCCCGGCGGTGCGCCCGCCAGATGGCGGTGGCGTTGGAGCCCTTGGCGTTGGTCGACAGGTAGAAGACGTTGCCGTAGCCGCCGCTGGCCAGCACCACGGCGTCGCCCAGGTGCACCGAGATCTCGCCGCTGACCAGGTCGCGGGCGACGATGCCGCGGGCCCGGCCGTCCACCACGATCAGGTCCAGCATCTCGGTGCGGGCGTGCAGTTCCACCGTGCCCGCGTCGATCTGCCGGGACAGCGCCTGGTAGGCGCCGAGGAGGAGCTGCTGGCCCGTCTGGCCGCGGGCGTAGAAGGTGCGGGAGACCTGGACGCCGCCGAAGGAGCGGGTGTCCAGCAGGCCGCCGTACTCGCGGGCGAAGGGCACTCCCTGGGCCACGCACTGGTCGATGATCTGCAGCGACACCTCGGCGAGGCGGTGCACGTTGGACTCGCGGGCCCGGAAGTCGCCGCCCTTGACGGTGTCGTAGAACAGCCGGTGCACGCTGTCGCCGTCGTTGCGGTAGTTCTTCGCCGCGTTGATGCCGCCCTGGGCGGCGATCGAGTGCGCCCGGCGCGGGGAGTCCTGGTAGCAGAACTGCACGACGTGATAGCCCTGTTCGGCCAGCGTCGCCCCCGCGGATCCGCCCGCCAGGCCGGTGCCGACGACGATGACCTTGTGCTTGCGGCGGTTGGCCGGGTTGACGAGCTTCGCCTCGAACTTGCGGCGGCCCCAGCGCTCCTCGATGGGAGCGGCGGGCGCCTTGGTGTCGGCGATCGGCTCGCCCTCGCGGTACTGCATGGTCAGTCCACCAATCCGGTCATCACGGCGACGGGTACGACGATGAATCCCGCGGTCAGCACCAGCGCCAGCACGTTCGCGGTGGCCTTCAGGGCCCGGTCGCTGCGCTTGGTGACCGCGCCGAGGGTCTGCGCCGCGCTCCAGAAGCCGTGCCTGATGTGCAGGCCGAGGGCGAGCATCGCCACGATGTAGACGACGTTCACCCACCACAGCCGGAAGTCGGCCACCACGTTCTCGTAGGGGTGCTCCGCCTGGCCGCGGGGGTTCACCGTCAGCGTCGTCAGGTCGAGGATGTGCCACACGATGAACAGGGCGAGGATCACCCCGCCCCAGCGCATCGTCCGGGTCGCGTAGCCGGCGCGCGGCCGTGAGTGCGCGTACTTCGCCGGGCGCGCCTTGATGTCACGCCGGCTGAGCTGGTAGGCGGCCACGCCGTGCAGGACGACGGCGACCACCAGGCCCGTCCGCTGGATGTACAGGTACCAGCCGTTGTGCAGCGCGGGCTCGCCGATGGTGCGCAGCCACGCCGCGTACGCGTTGAAGTCCGTGGGGCCGAAGAAGATCTTCAGATTGCCCGCCATGTGCGCGACCAGGAACAGCAGCATGATCACGCCGGTGGCGGCCATGACCGCCTTCTTGCCCACGGTCGAGCCCCACAGCGCCCGCACCGCGGACGGTCGCACCGCTCTCGTCGCCAAAGCCATGCGGCTGACGCTAGGTCTCACCGTATTGAAAGGTCCAAGACACGTTCGGGCTCGTTTCGATAGGCCGGCCCTATCGTCGACTACCGTGGGCAGCGTGCAGCTCCAGCAACTCGTGTACTTCCTGGCCGTCGCCGACACCCGGCACTTCACCCGGGCCGCCGAACGCGTCCACGTGGCCCAGCCCTCGCTGTCCCAGCAGATCAAGGCCCTGGAGCGGGAACTCGGCGCGGAGCTGTTCAGCCGGGCCCGGGGCAACATCGCGCTCACCGACGCCGGGGAGGCGCTGCTGCCGATCGCCCGCCGCATCGTCGCGGACACCGAGGCCGCCACGCAGGAGGTGCAGGAACTGGTGCAGCTGCGCCGCGGGCGGGTCCGCCTCGGCGCCACGCCGAGCCTGTGCACCGGCCTGCTCCCCGACGTGCTGCGCGACTTCCACACCCGGTACCCGGGCATCCGGCTGGTCGTGGAGGAGGGCGGCTCCCGCGACCTGGTGCGGGAGCTGGCCTCCGGCAGCCTGGACCTGGCGCTGATCGTGCTGCCCCTGCAGAGCCACGACCCGGCGCTGGACGCCACCCCGCTGCTCCACGAGGACCTGGTCGTGGTCACCGCGGCCGACACGCCGCCGCCCTGGCCCGGCCCCGACGTCGAGGTGGCCGATCTGCGCGATCAGCCGCTGGTGATGTTCCGCCGCGGCTACGACCTGCGGGAACTGACCGTCGGCGCGTGCCGGGCCGCCGGCTTCGAGCCCCGCCTGGCGATCGAGGGCGGCGAGATGGACGCCGTCCTCGGCTTCGTCGAGGCGGGGCTCGGCCACGCCGTCGTGCCCAGCATGGTCGCCGGGCGCCGCCCGCGGCTGCGGACGACGCCCTTCGCGGCACCGGGCCTGCAGCGCACCGTCGCCCTCGCCCACCGCAAGGACGCCGAACCGCCGCGCGCCGCGCGCGAACTGCGCCGGGTGCTGCTGGAGCACGTACGGGACAGGGACCGCACATCCCGCCGCGCGCACCCGCCGGCCTGACGGATCAGAACACCGGCACGCCGTCGCGGGTCAGCTTCCAGTCCCCGTCGCCGAACCGTGCCGGGTCGATGGTGCCGGTCTCCTCGACGTAGGTGATGATCGTGTTCCGGATCTCCTCGGAGTTCGCCCACACCTGCGGCGCGGTCGCGACACCGGGGAAGTTGCCGCCGCCGTTGGCGCGGTAGTTGTTCACGGCGAACACGAAACGCGCGGACTCGTCGATCGGCGCGCCCTGGAAGGTCACCTTCGTCACGCGCGAGCCGGCCGGCCTGGCGATGTCGATCTCGTAGCTGACGCCGCTGACCACGTCGTAGTTGTAGTCCGGGGTGTTGCCGGCGTTGGTCAGCTTCGACACGTCGACCGGCGCGCCGGCCGGGGTCTGCACGAAGTAGTTCGCGGAGAACTCCAGGTACGCCTTGATCTGCGCACCGGTCAGGATGCGGGCCTCCAGCGTGTTCTCGAACACGTACAGGCCGGCCACGTCGCGCAGGGTGACCCGGCCCGCCGGGATGGCGGCCGTGCGGGAGAAGCACGCGGCCTGTGAAAGGACCGGCAGCGCGGCGTACTCGGTGCCCGCCAGCGCGGCCTTGACCGTCTCGGCCTGCACATGGTTGATGAAGTCGATGATCGGGGTGTCCTTGTACGGGGACTCGGTGGCCGACATGGCCACCGCGGAGTCGCCGATCACCTGGTTCACGTACTCCACGACCTTCGCGTGCTCGTCGCGCAGCAGCCCGACGATCTCCGGGTCCTCCTCGACCGTGTTGGAGTTGAGCACGGACGCACCGACCGTGACGACCTCCCAGGCGCCGTTGACCCTCTCCATCTCGAAGTCGAAGACGGTCAGCCGCTGGCCCCACTTCGCCGGCTCGGACAGCACCACGCCCTGGCCGGTCTGCTTGTTGGCCACCACGTACTCGGGGATCTCGTTGTGCGCGTGGCCCACGAGGATCGCGTCGATGCCCGGCACCTGCTCGGCCACCAGCGCCGCCGCGTTCTCCACGTACGGCAGCTGGTCACCCCAGGAGGAGGTGCCCGAAGTGCCGCTGTGCGCCGAGACGATGACCACGTCGGCGCCCATCGCGCGCAGCCGAGGCACGTACTTGGCCGCCTGCTCCTCCAGACCCGGGAAGGTCATCTTCCCCTGGACGTTGCCCTTGTCCCAGATCGCGATACCCGGGTTGGTCAGGCCCAGGACGGCCACCGTCACGTCCGGCGCGCCCTGCACCCGCATCCGGTGGAGGGAGTACGGCGCGAAGGCGGGCTGCCCGGTCCTGGCGTCCAGGGCGTTGGCGCCCAGCAGCGGGAACTTGCACTGGTCCTCGAACTCGCGCAGCAGCGGGATGCCGTAGTTGAACTCGTGGTTGCCGAGCGCCGCCGCGTCGTAGTCCATGGCGTTCATGGCCTGGGCCATGGGGTGCTTGGGGCCGTGCTTGGCGGTGATCGGGTCGACCCGGGCGTAGTAGTACGACAGCTGCGTGCCCTGGATGGTGTCGCCCGCGTCGATCAGCAGGACGTTGCGGCGGCCCTTGGCGGCGCGCTGCTGCTTGACCAGCGTGGAGATCTTCGCCAGGCCGACGTCGTTGTGCGGCTTGTCGTCGAACTCGGCGTCCGTGAAGTAGTCCCAGTTGAAGACGTTGCCGTGCAGGTCCGTGGTGCCGAGGACACTGAACGAGTAGCGCTCGGGCTCTTCCGGCTTGTGGCTCTTGGCCTGTGCGGGAGCCGCCGTGGCCAGCACGCCGGCCGCGCCGGTCAGCGCGATGCCCGCCCCCGTGGCGGCGGAGCGGTTGAGGAAGTCCCTGCGGTTGAGCGGCATACGTCGGCTCCCGTTGATTGACGAAACGATGGGCGGTTCTTTGCGGTAACGCGCGTAGATTCTGGCCCAGTCCCTCCACCTCGCAACACCCCCGCCACGTTGCGATCAGATGACTCGTCATCGACGTCCCGCCCTGGGACAGTGGGACGCATGACGAACGAAGCGCCCAGGACGTACCCGACCCCCGAGGTCCCGCACGTGGGCGTCCGGGGCGAGGCGACCCTCGAGGTCGAGCCCGAACTCGCCCGGATCGCCGTCACCGTCAGCGCCCGCGGCACGGACCGCCGCGGCACCCTGGACGACCTCGGCGGACGCAACGCCCAAGTGCTGGAACTGGTCAAGGGCTACGGCGAGGCGGTCGACAAGCTGGAGACCGGCGCCTTCGTGATCACCCCGGAGCTGCGCGAGCGCCGCCGGGGGGAGCGGATCCGGGCCTACCACGGCAGCGTTCGCATCGGCGCCACCCTCACCGACTTCACCGCCCTGGGCGAACTCACCACCCGCCTGGCCGACCTCGACCTCACCCGGGTCGACGGCCCCTGGTGGTCGCTGCGCCCGGACTCCCCGGCCTACCGGGCCGCCCGGCAGCTGGCCGTGCGCGACGCCGTGCAGCGCGCCCGCGAGTACGCCGAGGCGCTCGGCGCGCGGCTGCTCGCCCTGGTCGAACTGGCCGACGAGGGCATGCAGCAGACGCTGCCGTACCAGGGACGCCCGGCGATGCGGGCCGTCGCCTTCGCCGGTGCGCCGGGCGCCGCGGAGGACATGGCTCAGGCCCTTGACATGGAACCGGAGCAACAGAGCGTGTACGCCCAGGTCACCGCGCACTTCACCATGACGGCCCCGGACCTGTCGGCCTGACCTCGACAGGGGGCCGCGGGCTGCCGGACGACCGACGGCCGGGGCCATCGGCGGTTTTCACGGTGTTCACCGTATTCATGACGTTCATGGCATGCGCGCCGGTATCGCCCCGAATGCCGTGCACGTCTGTTCATCGGTTGTCGGCAAGCGTTAATCACGGCGACGTTGGACAGTCGCTTCCCGCGAGGTCTCTACTGTGAAGTAGGTCATAGGCTCGCCCCATGCGCCGAGCAAAAATCGTCTGCACCCTCGGGCCCGCCACCGACGGCTACGACCAGATCAAGGCTCTGGTCGAGGCCGGGATGGACGTCGCCCGCTTGAACATGAGCCATGGCTGCCTTGCCGATCACGAAGAGCGGTACCAGCGCGTGCGCAAGGCCTCCGACGAGAACGGCCGCAGCGTGGGAATCCTCGCGGACCTTCAAGGCCCGAAGATCCGGCTGGGACGTTTCGCCGAAGGACCCGTACTCCTTGAACGTGGTGACGAGTTCACGATCACCACCGAGGAGCTCCAGGGAGACCGGCTGATCTGCGGCACGACGTACGCGGGTCTCGCCGCCGACGTCACGCGCGGTGAGCGGATCCTCGTCGACGACGGCCGGGTCACCCTGGAGGTCACCGAGGTCGACGGCCCCCGCGTCCGCACCATGTGCATCGAGGGCGGGCTGATCTCCGACCACAAGGGACTGAACCTTCCCGGCGTCGCCGTGTCCGTGCCGGCCCTGTCCGAGAAGGACGTGACCGACCTGCGCTGGGCGCTGCGCACCGGCGTCGACGTCATCGCGCTCTCCTTCGTGCGCAGCGGCCGGGACGCCGAGGAAGTACTGCGGATCATGCGCGAGGAGGACCGGCGGGTCCCCGTCATCGCCAAGATCGAGAAGCCGCAGGCGGTGGAGAACCTGGAGGAGATCGTCGCCGCCTTCGACGGGATCATGGTTGCCCGCGGCGACCTCGGCGTCGAGATGCCGCTGGAGGCCGTCCCCCTGGTCCAGAAGCGCGCGGTCACCCTCGCCCGGCGCAATGCCAAGCCGGTGATCGTCGCGACCCAGATGCTGGAGTCGATGATCGAGTCCTCCCGGCCCACCCGCGCCGAGGCCTCCGACGTCGCCAACGCGGTCATGGACGGCGCGGACGCGGTGATGCTGTCCGGCGAGACCAGCGTTGGCAAGCACGCCGTCGAGACCGTGAAGACCATGAGCCGGATCGTCGCCTCGGCCGAGGAGGACATGCTCGCGGGCGGCCTTCCGCCGCTGACCGAGCAGAACAAGCCCCGCACCCAGGGCGGTGCCGTCGCCCGTGCCGCGGCCGAGATCGGCGACTTCCTGGACGCCAAGTACCTGGTGGCGTTCACCCAGTCCGGCGACACCGCCCGGCGGCTGTCCCGCTACCGCTCGCCGATCCCCGTGCTGGCGTTCACCCCCGAGCCGGCGACCCGCTCGCAGCTCAGCCTCACCTGGGGCGTGGAGACCTTCATCGGGCCCGTGGTGCAGACGACCGACCAGATGGTCGAGCAGGTCGACGAGCAGCTGCTGCGGATCGGCCGCTGCCAGAAGGGCGACACCGTGGTCATCACGGCCGGCTCGCCGCCCGGCGTGCCGGGCTCCACCAACCTCGTGCGCGTGCACCACATCGGGGAGGACGACTTCCCTTCGGCCCGCTGACGGCGGGCGGAAGGCCGCGTCCAGCCATCGGGCGTACAGCGCGCGTCAGGGGCGGAACCAGCAAGCTGGTTCCGCCCCTGACGCGCGCTGTACGCCCGATCCGACGGGCCGGACCGGTCAGGCGGCCTTGCCGGAGGCGGTGGCGCCCTCGGTCGCCGAGTCGGAGGGTGAGGACGTGTCCGTGGCCGTGGGCGACGGGGAGTCGGTCGGGCAGGCCGGCGACGAGGTGTCCGTGGGCGTGGGAGTCGCGGTGCCGGTGGGCGACGGGGAGTCGGTCGGGCAGGTGGGCGACGTGGGGTCCGTGGGCGTGTCCGTCGGGCCCGTGGTGGGACCACCAGTGGTCGGGTCGTCGGTCGGCGAGGTCGGCGACGTGGGCCCGGTCGGCGAGGTGCCACCCGTCGGCGTCGGGGTGCCGATCGTGCCGCTGGACGAGGCGGTGGGCCGCGGCGACTTGGTGGGCCGGGGCGAGCCGGAGTCGGACGCGTTCGGCGAGGCCGACGGAGACGGGGACCACGAGGGGAAGTGCGACGGCGACGGGGACGACGGCAGGGTCTCCGGAGTGTCGCTGCCCGCGCCGCCGATGTCCGGCAGGGAGACGATCCCGCCCTTGCGGAAGTGGGCGTACCACGCCAGCACGGTGTTCAGATACGCCTCGGAGTGGTTGTACCCGAGGATGGCCTGGTGGAGGTCGCTCTCCACCGACATGTCGCGGTTGCCCGCGCACAGGTAGCGGCCGGCGGCCAGTGCCGCGTCGAATATGTTGTTCGGGTTGCTGACCCCGTCACCGTTGCCGTCGGCGCCCCAGGTCTGCCAGGTCTGCGGGATGAACTGCATCGGGCCGACCGCGCGGTCGTGGACACTGTCCCCGTCCCACGTGCCGTGGTCGGTGTCCGTGATGTTCGCGAAGCCGTCGCCGTTCAGGACCGGGCCGAGGATCGGGGAGATGGTGGTGCCGTCGGCGTCCACGTTGCCGCCGCGCGCCTGGTTGGACTCCACCTGGCCGATCGCGGCCAGCAGCTCCCAGCGCATGTTGCAGCCCGGGTCGCTGGCGGCGAGCGCCACCTCCGCCCGGCGGTACGCCTCCAGCACCGTCGCCGGCAGCCCCGAGCCGTCGGTGGTCACGGCGCCCGTGCCGCCGGCGGTACCGGTGCTGGGCGTGGTGGTGCCGGGCGCGGGCGTGTTGAGCGGCGGGAGCGCGGTGAAGTAGTCCGGCGAGCCGCCGTCGATGGGATCGCCCGGCGGAGGCGTGACAGGGGCCCCCGAGCTCGCGTTGACGATCTGCGGGAACACCGCCGCGGACTGGGAGCCCGTCAGCGCCGCCATCGCCGCGGCGGCCACCGCGGTGCCCGCGACTCCCCTGCGGATTCGCCGTCCGTACCGCGCTCGCATATGAGCTGCCCCTCCCGAAACCGAGTTGTGCGTCTCCCTGCGCGACAACCCTGGTGACCCTACGGCAACTTCCTGAACGGATCTACCGTCGAAAGCGTCGCATACTGATCTGACAGACATGTTCGGGAAGAGGTCGCATGCCGTTCACGCTCAGCCATGCCTTGGCGGTCGTTCCCGGTCTGCGGCGGGACCGCCACGGCACGCCGCGCGGGCGCGGCCCGCTGGTCGCCGCGGCCCTGGTCGCCGGCTCCTTCGCCCCCGACGTCCCCTACTTCGCCGAGTCGCTGGTCTCCGGGGTGTACGGCTACGGCACCTTCACCCACGCGCCGCTGGGCCTGGTCACCGGGGACCCGCTCATCGCGGCCGCGCTGGCCGGCGGCTGGGTACTGCTGCGAGAACCGCTGGTGGCACTGCTGCCCGAGCGGTCCCGGGACCGGGTCGCGGCGATCACCGGATGCGGGGACCGGCGCCGGCCGACGCTCCGTTCCGCCGCCGCCTTCTGGGCCTCGGCCGCGGCCGGGGCCGCCACCCACGTGGTCTGGGACGCGTTCACCCATCACGACCGCTGGGGCGTCCGCCTGCTGCCGGTACTCGACCGGCAGCTGCACGGCACACCGCTGCACAAGTATGCCCAGTACGGCAGCTCGGCCGTGGCCCTGGCGGTACTGGCCGGCTACGCGGTCCGCGCGCTGCGCGCCGTGCCGGAACCGGATGCGGATTGGGATTCGGCCGAAAACCGAGGCCGTCCGCTGTCCCGGGTGCCGCGGCTCTCGCCGCGGGCCCGCGCCGTCGCCCTGACCGCCATCGGGGCCACGACGGTCGCCGCGGCCGCCGTGCGCGCCGGGCAGTGGTACCGGGCCACCGGCGACGCCGCCGGGATCATCCCGTCCGGGCTCTTCGGCGCCGGAGCCGGCCTGGCCCTGGCCGCCACGGCCTGCGCCGGTGCGGTACGCCTCGCGTACCGCACCGGGGAAGGCACGGCTCAGTGCGCCGCGGACTCCCAGTCCGTGCCGACGCCCACCGAGACGTCCAGCGGGGCCCGCAGGGGGTAAGCGGCGGCCATCTCACGGCGCACCAGCTCCTCCACGGCGGCCCGCTCGCCAGGGGCCACCTCCAGCACGATTTCGTCGTGCACCTGGAGCAGCATCCGGGACCGCAGCCCCTCCGCGGTCAGCGCCGCGGCCACCTTGAGCATCGCGATCTTGACGATGTCGGCGGCCGAGCCCTGGATCGGCGCGTTCAGCGCCATCCGCTCGGCCATCTCGCGGCGCTGCCGGTTGTCGCTGTTCAGGTCCGGCAGATAGCGGCGGCGGCCCATCAGCGTCTCGGTGTAGCCCGTCACCCGGGCCTCCTCCACCACGCGCTGCAGATAGTCCCGCACCCCGCCGAACCGCTCGAAGTACGTGTCCATCAGACCGCGCGCCTCGGCCGCCTCGATGCCCAGCTGCCCCGACAGCCCGAACGCCGACAGCCCGTACGCCAGCCCGTACGACATCGCCTTGATCTTCCGCCGCATCTCGGCGTCCACCTGCTCCGCGGGCACGGAGAACACGTAGGAGCCGACGGTGGTGTGCAGGTCCTCGCCCGAGTCGAACGCCGCGATCAGGCCCTCGTCCTCCGACAGGTGGGCCATCACGCGCAGTTCGATCTGGCTGTAGTCGGCGGTCAGCAGCGACTCGTAGCCCTCGCCCACCACGAAGCCGCGGCGGATCGCCCGGCCCTCGTCCGTGCGCACCGGCACGTTCTGCAGATTGGGGTCGGTCGACGACAGCCGGCCGGTCGCGGCCACCGTCTGGCTGAAGCTGGTGTGGATCCGCCCGTCGGGGGCGATGGTCTTGATCAGACCCTCCACCGTCACGCGCAGCTTGGCCTGCTCGCGGTGGCGCAGCATGATGACCGGCAGCTCGTGCTCGGTCTGCGCGGCCAGCCAGGCCAGGGCGTCGGCGTCGGTCGTCCAACCCGTCTTGGTCTTCTTGGTCTTGGGCAGGCCCAGCTCGCCGAACAGCACCTCCTGCAGCTGCTTGGGCGAGCCGAGGTTGAACTCGTGGCCGACCGCGGCGTGCGCCTCCTTCACCGCCAACTGCACCTCGCCGGCGAACCGCTGCTCCAGGCGCTCCAGATGCTCGCGGTCCGCGGCGATGCCCGCCCGCTCCATCCGCGCCAGCAGCGCGGAGGTCGGCAGCTCGACCTCGCTCAGCAGACGCAGCGCGCCGTCCTGCTCCAGCCGGCCGGTGAACGCCTCGCCCAGGTCGAGCACGGCGCGCGCCTGGACCATCAGCGCGTCCGCCTCGGCCTCGTCATCGGCGCCGAAGGCCAGCTGACCGTCCTCGCCGCCGGCCGGGGACAGCTCACGGCCCAGGTACTCCACCGAGAGCGCGTCCAGCGCGAACGAGCGGCGGCCGGGCTTGACCAGGTACGCGGCCAGCGCCGTGCACATGGTGATGCCCTCCACGCTCCAGCCGTGCTCGGCGAAGACCCTCATCAGGCCCTTCGCGTCGTGCACCACCTTCGGGCGCCGCGGGTCCGCCAGCCACGCCGCGAACGCCCGCTCGTCGTCCTCGTCCAGCACCGACGGGTCGAACCAGGCGGCCTGCCCGGCCGCGGCCGCCAGCGCGACCTCCGAGACGCTGCCCGCGCCCAGTGCCCAGGCGTCGACCGTGGCGATGCCCAGCGGCTCGCCCCCGTGCTCCGCCAGCCAGCCGGCCAGCTCGCCGGTGCCCAGCACCCGGCCGTCCACGGCGACGCCGCCGGCGATCTCCTGCTCCTCCTGCTGCGCCCCCGGGTCGGCCGCGAACAGCCGCTCCCGGAAGTTGGGGTGGCGGAACTCCAGGGCGTCCAGCACCACATTGAGGCCCTCGCGGTCGTACGGCCGGCGCTCCAGCCCCTCCGGACCGCAGGGCAGCGTCACGTCCCTGACCAGCTCGGTCAGCCGCCGGTTGAGCTTCACCGACTCCAGGTGGGCGCGCAGGTTCTCACCGGCCTTGCCCTTCACCTCGGCCGCGCGCTCCGCCAGTTCCGCGAACGAACCGAACTGGGTGATCCACTTGGCGGCGGTCTTCTCGCCGACACCCGGGATGCCCGGCAGGTTGTCCGACGGGTCGCCGCGCAGCGCCGCGAAGTCCGGGTACTGCGCCGGGGTCAGCCCGTACTTCTCCTCGACCTTCGCCGGGGTGAACCGCGTCAGCTCCGAGACGCCCTTGGTCGGGTAGAGCACCGTGACGTGGTCCGAGACCAGCTGGAAGGAGTCCCGGTCGCCGGTGACGATCAGGACCTCGTAACCCAGCGCCTCCGCCTGGGTGGCGAGCGTGGCGATCACGTCGTCCGCCTCGAAGCCCTCCAGGGCGAAGCGCTGCACGTTCATCGAGTCCAGCAGCTCGCCGATCAGCTCGACCTGGCTGCGGAACTCGTCCGGTGTGGCGGACCGGGTGGCCTTGTACTCCGGGAACTCCTCCAGCCGCCATGTGCGCCGCGAGACGTCGAAGGCCACCGCCAGATGCGTCGGCCGCTCGTCACGGAGCGTGTTGGCCAGCATCGAGGCGAAGCCGTACACGGCGTTCGTCGGCTGACCGGTGGTCGTGTTGAAGTTCTCCACCGGCAGCGCGTAGAACGCGCGGTACGCCAGCGAATGCCCGTCCAGCAGGAGCAACCGGGGCCGCTCGCCCCCTTGGGGTGCGGGTGCCGTGCCGGTCGCTGCGCTCGTCTTCTCTGCCTTTGCTGCCACGCAACCGATCCTCCCACGCCCGACTGACACTGCCGGTCCGCCGCCTCGTCGTGGCAGGATCGGAGCCATGGCAGGCAAAGCACCCGCAGGCGACCCCGTCCAGGACGCACCCGAGGTCAGCGCCCCGCAGCACGCCGCTGCCGGGCTCCCGGCCGTCGGCCACTCGCTGCGGATCGCGCAGCAGCAGATGGGCATGAGGCGTACCGCTCTCACCCTCCTCAAGGTCAACCAGAAGGACGGCTTCGACTGTCCCGGCTGCGCCTGGCCCGAGCCGGGACACCGGCACACCGCGGAGTTCTGCGAGAACGGCGCCAAGGCCGTCGCGGAGGAGGCCACCCTCCGCCGGGTCACCCCGGACTTCTTCGCCGAGCACTCGGTCACCGACCTGTCCGGCCGCAGCGGCTACTGGCTCGGCCAGCAGGGCCGGCTGACCCAGCCCATGTACCTGCCCGACGGCGCCGACCACTACGAGCCCGTCCCCTGGGAGCGGGCCTTCGAGATCGTCGCCGACGAGCTGACCGCGCTGAGCGGCCCCGACGAGGCCGTCTTCTACACCTCCGGGCGCACCAGCAACGAGGCCGCCTTCCTCTACCAGCTCTTCGCCCGCGAGTTCGGCACCAACAACCTGCCGGACTGCTCCAACATGTGCCACGAGTCGTCGGGCTCCGCCCTGGTGGAGACCATAGGCATCGGCAAGGGCAGCGTCCTCCTGGAGGACCTCTACCGCGCCGACCTGATCATCGTCGCCGGGCAGAACCCCGGCACCAACCACCCCCGCATGCTCTCCGCACTGGAGAAGGCGAAGGCCGGCGGCACCCGGATCGTCACGGTCAACCCGCTGCCCGAGGCCGGACTGCAGCGCTTCAAGAACCCGCAGACCCCCAAGGGGCTGGCCGGCGGCGGCACCGCCCTGGCCGACCTCTTCCTGCAGATCCGCCTCGGCGGCGACCAGGCGCTCTTCCGCGCCCTGAACAAGGCCCTGCTGGAGGCCGAGGACGCCCGGAACACCGGGGACACGGAGCCCGGCACCGTCCTCGACCGCGCCTTCATCGACGAGCACACCCAGGGCTTCGAGGAGTTCGCCGCCGCCGCCCGCGCCACCGACGCCGCCGAGGTCGCCCGCGCCACCGGCCTGCCGCAGTCCGACATCGACGCACTGCTCGCCATGGTGCTCGACGCCAAGAGCGTCATCGTCTGCTGGGCCATGGGCCTGACCCAGCACAAGCACTCGGTGCCCACCATCAAGGAGGTCGTCAACTTCCTCCTGCTGCGCGGCAACATCGGCCGCCCCGGCGCCGGTGTGTGCCCCGTGCGCGGCCACAGCAACGTCCAGGGCGACCGCACCATGGGCATCTACGAGAAGCCCGCCCCCGCCTTCCTGGACGCCCTGGAGAAGGAGTTCGGCTTCGCCCCGCCCCGCGAGCACGGCCTGGACACCGTCGACTCCATCCGCGCGCTGCGCGACGGGCGGGCCAAGGTCTTCTTCGCCATGGGCGGCAACTTCGTCGCCGCATCGCCCGACACCGATGTCACGGAAGCCGCCATGCGCCGCGCCCGCCTCACCGTGCACGTCTCCACCAAGCTCAACCGCTCCCACGTCGTCACCGGCGCCCGCGCCCTGATCCTGCCCACCCTCGGCCGCACCGAGAAGGACCTCCAAGCGGCCGGCGAGCAGTTCGTCACCGTCGAGGACTCCATGGGCATGGTCCACGCCTCCCGCGGCGGCCTGAAGCCCGCGAGCCCGCACCTGCTGTCCGAGCCCGCGATCATCTGCCGCCTGGCCCGCGCCGTCCTGCCGCACAGCGGGATCGACTGGCGGGGCCTCGAAGGCGACTACGACCGCGTCCGCGACCACATCTCCCGCGTGATCCCCGGCTTCGACGACTTCAACGTCAAGGTGCGCCGCCCCGGCGGCTTCACCCTGCCGCACGCCCCCCGCGACTCCCGCAGCTTCCCCACCGCCACCGGACGCGCCCACTTCACCGCCGACGCCCTGGAGTACCCGCACGTCCCCGAAGGCCGGCTGCTGCTGCAGACGCTGCGCTCGCACGACCAGTACAACACCACCATCTACGGCCTCGACGACCGCTACCGCGGCATCAAGGGCGGCCGCCGCGTGATCCTGGTCCACCCCGACGACGCCGCCGCCCACGGCCTCGCCGACGGCGACCACGCCGACCTCGTCAGCGAGTGGACCGACGGCAGCGAACGCCGCGCCGAGGGCTTCCGTGTCGTGCACTACCCCACACCCCGCGGCTGCGCCGCCGCCTACTACCCCGAGACCAACGTCCTGGTGCCGCTCGACCACACCGCCGACACCAGCAACACCCCCGCCTCCAAGTCGGTCGTGATCCGGCTGGAGCCGGCCACCCCGCCCGCCGCCCCGCAGTGACCGTCGGGTAGAAAACGGCCCAGTACACCGAACGACGACGATCGGAGCCACCGTCCATGTCCGAGCAGACCGCCACGAGCCTTCTCCCGCCCGAGGTCATCGAGCAGTACGCCGACCTCGGCGTCGACCTGGTGGCGCTCTTCTCCGCCGGAAACCTGGGAAGCCGCATGGGCATCGAGATCATCGAGGCCTCCGCTGAGCGCGTCGTCGGCACCATGCCCGTCGAGGGCAACACCCAGCCCTACGGGCTGCTCCACGGCGGGGCCTCCGCCGTCCTGGCCGAGACCATCGGCTCCGTCGGCGCCATGCTGCACGGCGGCCCCGCCAAGGTCGCCGTCGGCGTCGACCTCAACTGCACCCACCACCGCGGCCTGCGCTCCGGCACCGTCACGGGCGTCGCCACCCCCGTCCACCGGGGCCGGTCCTCCGCCACCTACGAGATCGTCATCAGCGACGAGCAGGACCGCCGCGTCTGCTCCGCTCGCCTGACCTGCGCCCTGCGCCCGGCCACCCCCGCCGCCGCGGGCACCACGGACCGCGCCTGACACACGGCAACCGCCCCCGGAACGTTCCGGGGGCGGTTGCCGTGCCTGCCGTGCGCCAGGGGGCCGGCTGCCGCTACGCGGCGCCCTCGCCCAGGTACGCCGCCCGCACCCGCGGGTCGGACAGCAGACGCGACGCCTCGTCCTCCATGACGACCGCGCCGGTCTCCAGGACGTAACCGCGGTGGGCGAGCTGCAGCGCCTGCGCGGCGTTCTGCTCCACCAGCAGCACGGTCGTGCCCTGGTCGTTGATCTCCTTGATGATCTCGAAGATCTGCTGCACGATCAGCGGCGCCAGACCCATCGACGGCTCGTCCAGAAGCAGCAGGTTCGGCCGCCCCATCAGAGCGCGGCCGATGGCCAGCATCTGCTGCTCACCGCCGGACAGCGTGCCCGCCAGCTGGGTACGCCGCTCCGCGAGGCGCGGGAAGAGCGTGAGCACCCGCTCCAGGTCGTCCTTGGGCACGCCCTTGAAGCGGTACGCGCCCATCTCCAGGTTCTCCAGCACCGTCATCACCGGGAACACCCGGCGGCCCTCGGGAGAGTGCCCGATGCCGAGTTCGACCACCTTGTGCGACGGAACACCGTCGATCCGGGCGCCGCCGAGCCGCACCTCACCGTGGCGCGGCTGCAGCAGACCCGAAATCGTGCGCAAGGTAGTGGTCTTGCCGGCGCCGTTGGCACCGAGCAGCGCGACGATCTCGCCCTGGCGGACCGTCACGTTGATGCCCTTGAGCGCCTGGATCGCGCCGTAGAACACCTGCAGATCGACCAGCTCCAGCATCGCCGGGGCGGCCTCGGCGACGGAAGAGCCCGACGCCTTCTCGAAGTTGGCGGCCTCGGTCATCGGCCCTCCTCCTCGGACTCGCGCGGTGCGGGGACCTCCGGGGTCGCGGGCGCGGCACCGGCGTCGGCCTCGGCGGCCTCGACCAGCTCCGCGACGGCCTCCACGGCCTCCTCGTCGGCCGACCCCAGGTACGCCTCGATCACCGCGGGATCGCGCTGCACCTCCTCGGGCAGCCCCTCGGCGATCACCTTGCCGAAGTTGAGCACCATGACACGGTCCGCCACTGACATCACGAGCTTCATGTCGTGCTCGATCAGCAGCACGCTGATGCCCAGATCCTGGTTGATCCGGCGGATCAGCTGCTCCAGCTCCAGCTTCTCCGTCGGGTTGGTCCCGGCGGCCGGCTCGTCCAGCAGCAGCACCTTCGGGTCCGTCGCCAGCGCCCGCGCGATCTCCAGGCGCCGCTGGTCGCCGTAGGACAGACTGGCGGCCAGCTCATTGTGCTTGCCGGTCAGACCCACGTACGCCAGCAACTCCTGGGCCCGCTGGTCGCTGGCCCTCTCGTCCCGGCGCGCCCACGGCATGCCCAGCATGATCGAGATCGCTCCCGACCGCTGCCGCGACTCCGCCGCGATCTTGACGTTCTCCAGCGCCGTCAGCGCGCCGAACAGCCGGATGTTCTGGTACGTCCGCGCCACACCGTAGCGGTTCACCAGGTACGGCTTGGCACCCAGCAACTTGCGCTGCGCACCGCCGTCCTCGTGGAAGGCGATCGTGCCCTCCTGCGGGACGTACACACCCGTCAGGGAGTTGAACAGCGAGGTCTTGCCCGCCCCGTTCGGGCCGATCACCGCGAGGATCTCCCCGCGGCGCATCGTCAGGTTCACCTCCGAGAGGCTGGTGAGACCGCCGAACCGCAGCGTCACACCGCGGGCCTCCAGCACCGTGTCACCGCTCTGCGCGGGCTGCGCGCCCGCTTCCTCCGTCACCGCGCTCACTTCTGCACGCCTCCCACCGGCTCGCTCATGGCGTCGGCGTCGCCGACACCCGCCTCCGCCATGTGCAGCTCGCGCTGCCTGCGGCGGGAGGGGATCACGCCCTGCGGACGGAAGATCATCATGATGACGAGCAGCGCGCCCAGGTAGATGAAGCGGTCCTGCTCCGGAACGTAGTCCCGCAGCGCGTTCGGCAGCCACACCAGCAGCGCCGCGCCGAAGAGCACACCCGCGATCGAGCCCATGCCGCCGAAGACCACGTACGCCAGCGCCAGCACCGACAGCACGATGGTGAAGTTCTCCGGGTTGATGAAGCCGACCTTGCTGGAGTACACCACGCCCGCCAGACCCGAGGTCGACGCGCCGATCGCGAACGCCAGCAGCTTGTACCGGACGGTGTTGATGCCCGTCGCGGAGGCGGCCACCTCGTCCTCCCGGATCGCCGTCCAGGTGCGGCCGATCCGCGAGTGCTCCAGCCGGTTGTACAGGAAGATCAGCACCACCAGGAAGAACAGCAGCAGGTACCAGTACGGCAGCGGGTCCAGCGTCCAGTCGTAGTTGATCGGACCGATGTGGATCGACGGGTGCGGGATGCCGATCACACCGCGCGAACCGTTCGTGAAACCGTCCGAGTTCTTCGCGACCAGGTACACGATCTCGTGGAAGCCCAGCGTCACGATCGCGAGGTAGTCACCGCGCAGCCGCAGCGTCGGGGCGCCCAGCAGCACACCGGCGATCAGACAGGTGACGATCGCGAACGGGATCGACTCCAGCGCGCCCACCGTGAACGGCGGCTTCACCGGCATGTGGCCGGTCCAGAACGCGCACGAGTACGCGCCGATCGCGTAGAAGGCGATGAAGCCCAGGTCCAGCAGACCGGCCCAGCCGACCACCACGTTCAGGCCGACCGCGATGATCATGAAGATCCCCATCTGCGTGACGAGGACCTCCTGCCAGAACAGGCTGGTGTTGGCGGGAATGACGATCGCCAGCACCAGGACCACCACCAGGCCGCCCAGCCGCAGCCAGCCGTTGCTGCGGAACAGCGCCCGCGCCGGCTCCAGCGACCTGGTGACCCCCTGCGTCCCCTGCCGGGCCGCCTCGCGCACCGGGGCACCGAACTCCATCAGCGCCCACAGGGCCGCCATGATGGCCAGGCAGATCCACAGCCGCGCCGACTCGAAGGCGCCCGTGAACGCCGACAACTTGTCCGCCGGATTGCCGTCCTCACCCGTCATCAGCGCCAGGACGAAGCCCAGCACCAGCATGCCGAGCAGCCGCACCCAGCGCGGCTCCTGGTACCAGGCCTTGCGGCGCAGCTTCGCCACGTCCACCGAGAAGGACTGGGCAGCGCTCGTGTCACTCATGCCGACCTCCCCAGACGCTCGCCCATGATGCCCGTCGGACGGAACATCAGCACCAGGATCAGCACCACGAACGCGGTCACGTCGATCCACTGGGTGCCGAAGACCGGCGAGCTCAGGTTCTCCACGATGCCCAGCAGCAGACCGCCCAGCATGGCGCCGCGGATGTTGCCGATACCGCCCAGCACCGCCGCGGCGAACGCCTTGATGCCCGGCAGGAAGCCCACCGTGAACCAGACCTGGCCCGAGATGCCGAAGCCGTACAGGAAGCCGGCCGCACCGCCCAGCAGACCGCCGATGATGAAGGTACGGGAGATGATCTTGTCGATGTCGACGCCCATCAGACCGGCCGTCTCCGCGTCCTGCGCGACGGCACGGATGCCGGCGCCCATCTTGGTGCGGTTGACCACCAGGTCCAGGCCGATCATCATCGCCACCGCCGAGCCGATGATGATCAGCTGAGTGATCTTCACCGGAGTGCCGAAGACGCTGAAGACCTCACCGTTGGTGTACAGCTCCGGCATCGGCACGGGGTTGCGGCCCCACAGCTTGCCCGCCAGGTTGTACAGGAAGAACGACGCACCGATGGCGCTGATCAGGAAGACCAGTTTCGGCGCATTGCGCTTGCGCAGCGGCTTGTAGGCCGCCTTCTCCAGGCCGAACGCCGTCAGCGCACCGACCAGAGCGCCGGCGATCATGCCGACGATCACCCAGACCACGGAAGTGAAGCCGTGCGGACTCTGGGGAGCGAGCTCCGAGAGCACGACGAGCGAACCGAAGCCGCCCATCATGAAGACCTCGCTGTGGGCGAAGTTGATGAGCTGGAGCACGCCGTAGACCAACGTGTACCCGATGGCGATGACGGCGTACATGGAGCCCGTCGTCAGCCCTGGGATGAAGTAATCCCAGAAGTTGTGGAAGAGATTCATCGTGCGTGGGTGTCCTTGCTGAAGCCGGTGAAGGGCGGCGAAATCACGTCCGACACGGCGATGGGGGGCGCGGGGCGACGGCCGGAGCCGCGTCCCACGCCCCCCACCTCAGGTGCCGGAAGCCGGATCAGCCGTTGCTGAGGGTGGCCACGTCACCCAGGTAACCGATCTTGCCGCCGGTCACCTGGTACAGGTACACGTTCTTGGTCTTGAGCTCGCCCTTGTCGTCGAAGGCGAAGTCCTTCGTCAGACCCTTGTAGTCCACGACCTTCAGAGCCGCCAGCAGCTTGTCGCGGGTGACGTCCTTACCGAGCTTCTTCATCTCGGAGATGATCAGGTTCGCGATGTCGTACGACTCGGCCGAGTAGGTGCCCGGAGGCGTGTTGAACTTCTTGGTGTACGCGTCGGTGAACGCCTTGGTGCTGGTGTTCTTCGTCGCGTCGGTGCAGGGGCAGGTCAGGTACCACTTCTCCGACGCGGCGCCCGCCAGCTCCACGAACTTCGCGTCGTTGGAACCGTCACCGGAGACGCCGATGCCCTTGAAGCCGCCGTCGGCCAGCTTCTTGGCGAACGGGGCCAGGTCCGCGTAGTAACCCGCGTAGATCAGCGCGTCGGCCTTGGAGTTGACGACCGTCGTCGCGGCGGCCGTGTAGTCCGGGGTCTTCGCCGGGACGGAGTCCGTCTGGACCTCCACGCCCGCGGCCTTCAGGCTGTCGATGGCGACCTTCGCCAGACCCACGCCGTACTCGCTCTTGTCGTCGATGACGAAGACCTTCTTGGCCTTCACCTTCTTCGACAGGTACTCGGCCATGCCGGCACCCTGCTCGTTGTCGTTCGGCGCACCGCGCAGGAACGACGTGAAGCCCTGGTTCGTCAGGTCCGGGTTGGTCGCCGAAGGCGTCACCGCGGCAAGCGTCGCCTGCGCGTACAGGCCACCGGCCGCCTTCGTCGGACCCGAGAACGCCGGGCCGACCACGGCCACGACGCTGGTGTCGCCGATGAGCTTCTGGGCAGCGGCGGGCGACTGGTCCGGAAGACCCTGGTCGTCGCCGTCCACGACCTTCAGCGTGAAGGGCAGGTCACCCTTGGCGTTGGCCTCTTCCACGGCCAGCTTCAGGCCGTTGTCCTCGTTGATGCCCAGTGCGCTGTTGTCACCCGACAACGGACCCTGGAAGCCGATGGAGAACGTCGGCTTGCCGCCATTGCTGCTGTCGTCCTTGCCGCCACCGCACGCGGTGAGCGCAAGAGCGCCAACGGCCACCGGAAGAGCAAGCTTGACGAGCTTCTTGTTGAGCACTACGACCCCCTGGATCCGCCCAATGTGATTACAGTCGGCGAGCCGTAGGCCCTCCGCTTTACGACCGCGTGGGAGCCACGCGGGGTTGGCGGGAATGTAATCCGCTGATCAGGCACACAGATAGGCCGATGGGAGAGATGTGATCGTACAGTGACCTCGGTCATGTGCCGGAAACAGAACGGTCCTTACCGCTCACCGGACGAGTCCAGGGGGAGAAGTGCAGTTGAATGTCCGAAATGGCGTCACTGTGGCGCCACTTGCCCGACACCTGCCGGCCGTCGCCGCGACGGCCGCACTCACAGGCGCCCTGGCCACCGCCCTGGCCGCCGCCGCACTCTGGCCCCACACCCCCCGGCCGGCGCCCCAACGCCCCCTGCGTCAGCTGGAGATCGCCCTCGACGCCCCCGCCGTCCACCCGGGGAACCTCGAAATCCGCGCCGTCGCCCTGCGTTGCGGAATCGCCGTCATCGTCGGCACCCACGCCGAACACCCCGCCAAGGGCCGGCTCTGCCGCGTCAGGATCGACGTCACCGTCGATGACGCCGTCAGCGCCCACCTCGACAACGACGACCAGCGCCTCGTCCTCGCCGACGGAACCCGGCACTCCATGGACTGGGAAGCCATGCAGATCAAACGCCAGCCGCTCACGCTCGACATCGGCGCCCACGACAGCGCCCAGTACGACCTCTGGTTCGACATCCCCAAGAACGCCGCCGTCGACCACCTCGCCGTCACCAACGACAAAGGGATGCCCGCCGCGGACATCCCCCTGCCCCGGCTCGACTGGCCGGACCACTCGGCCTGACGGCCGCCACGACCCCTACTGAGGGGCGCCGTCCACCTCGTCCAGCACCGCCTGGGCCACCGCCTGCATCGTCATCCGGCGATCCATCGACGTCTTCTGGATCCACCGGAACGCCGCCGGCTCACTCAGCCCGTACTTCGTCTGCAGCACGCTCTTCGCCCGGTCCACCAGCTTCCGGGTCTCCAGCCGCAGACTCAGGTCCGCGACCTCCGCCTCCAGCGCCCGCAACTCCGTGAACCGCGACACCGCCATCTCGATGGCCGGCACCACGTCGCTCTTGCTGAACGGCTTGACCAGGTACGCCATCGCCCCGGCGTCCCGCGCCCGCTCCACCAGCTCGCGCTGCGAGAACGCGGTCAGCATCAGCACCGGCGCGATCTTGTTTTTCGCGATCCGCTCCGCCGCCGAGATGCCGTCGAGCACCGGCATCTTCACGTCCAGGATCACCAGATCCGGCCGGAGCTCCTCGGCCAGCTTCACGGCCGTCTCGCCGTCGCCCGCCTCGCCGACCACGGAGTAGCCCTCTTCCTCCAGCATCTCCTTGAGGTCGAGCCTGATCAGAGCCTCGTCCTCGGCGATCACCACGCGGGTGGTGTGCGGCGGTACGTGCGTGTGCTCGTCAACGGGCTCGGGCTCGGCGGCGCTCACGGGACTCCTCGTTCCAATGCAGGTGCTGGGTATAGAGCCTACCTAGCTGCGGTATGTTTGATGTGCGGAGGGGCTAGACTGTCCTTCGTTTCGAAAGGCCCCGGTAGCCCAACTGGCAGCAGGCAATGGATTCAAAACCCATACAGTGTCGGTTCGAATCCGACCCGGGGCACTTTACCTTCGATTCCAAGGTAGACCGACCAGTTGACGATCTTCACTGGTTGAGGTGAACAAGGCTTCGAACCAGGCCCGGCGGAGGCCTTCCGCAGCAGCGTCGGACCTGTGTACGACCTCACCGAGCGCCGCCGGGCCCTCGCACTCGTCTCCCAGGGACACAGTCTCAATGCCGTGAGCCGGATGACCGGCGTATCGCGTTCGGCCCTCCGCGAGTGGCGCGTCCGCGTCGAACCCAAACGGAGCGTTCCGGACTGCCCGGGCCGCGCTTCGGGCCCCGCTTACGCCTATCTGCTCGGCCTCTACCTGGGCGACGGCTGCATCAGCCCTCAGCCCCGTGGCGGCCATACCCTCCGCATCGCCTGTAGCGACGCCTGGCCCGGCCTGATCGACGCCTGCGAGGAGGCGGTCCGGGCCGTCTGCCCCGGGAACTCCGTCTGCCGCGTCCACGCCCAGGGCTGCACCATGGTGACGTCCTACGGCCGCCACTGGCCGTGCCTGTTCCCGCAGCACGGCCCCGGCAGGAAGCACGAACGGCCCATCGCACTGGAACCGTGGCAGCAGGCGGTCGTCGACGAGCACCCCTGGGACTTCGTGCGCGGGCTGATCCATTCCGACGGCAGCCGGGTCGTCAACCGGACCACGCGGCTGGTGGGCGGGGAGCCCAGGCGCTACGAGTACCCGCGGTACTTCTTCACCAACAAGTCCGTCGACATCCGGCGGCTGTACACCGACACCCTGGACACGCTCGGCGTCGCGTGGCGGCAGGCGAACGCCTGCAACGTCTCCGTCGCCCGCAAGGCCTCCGTCGCCCTCATGGACCGCTTCGTCGGTCCGAAGTACTGAGCCGCGCCTTCGTGTGCCGCGTGGCCGTGGCCGTCGACGGGTCCTCCGGCCAGGGGTGCTTCGGGTAGCGCCCGCGCAGTTCCGCCCGGACGGCGCGGTAGCCCTCGCGCCAGAAGGAGGCGAGGTCGGAGGTGACGGCGGCGGGCCGGCCTGCGGGGGACAGGAGGTGGACGACGAGGGGGACGCGGCCGTCCGCGATGCGCGGGGTGGCGGTCCAGCCGAAGAGTTCCTGGAGCTTGGCGGCGAGGACGGGCCGGTCGTCGTCGTAGGAGACGCGGACACGGGAGCCGGAGGGGATCTCCATGCGTTCCGGGGCGAGTTCGCCGAGCCGGGCCGCTTCGCCGCCGGCCCAGGGGAGGAGGCGGGAGAGGGCGGCGCCGGCGTCGATGCGGGTGAGGTCGGCGCGACGGCGGGCGCGGGCGAGTTCGGGGGCGAGCCATTCGTCGGCGCGGTCCAGGAGGGCGTCGTCGGAGACGTCGGGCCAGGGGGCGCCGAGTTCGCGGTGCAGGAAGGCCAGGCGCTGCCGGAGTGTGGTGGCGTCGCGGGACCAGCGGAGCAGGGCGGGGCCTTCGCGGCGGAGGCCGTCGAGGAGGGCGGCGCGCAGGAGGCCGGGGTCGGGGGAGGCCAGCGGGCGGGTGCTGAGTTCGATGGCGCCGAGGCGGACGGTGTGGTGGGCGGTGATGTCGCCGTCGGTCCAGGAGACGTCGTCGTGGGCGGCGAGGAGGGGCGCGGCGGCGGTGCGGGCGGTGTCCTCGTCGATGACGGTGGCGAGCCGGACGCGGGCGGAGGGTGCGCCGGCGGGGCGGTCGGCGACGGCCACGGCGAGCCATTCGGGGGTGCCGAGGCGGGTGCCGGGGGTGAGGTCGGCGGCGGTGCCGGAGGCCATGAGGTAGCTGCCGGCGGCGCGGCGGCGGGCGACGCGTTCGGGGAAGGCGAGGGCGGTGACGAGGCCTGCGGCGGTGTCGTCGGTGAGGGCGCCCGCGGGGTGGTCGGGGGCCGCGGCGGCGAGGCGGCGGGTTTCGGCGCGCCAGCGTGCGGCGTAGGCGTCGTGGGCGTGGCGGGCGGTGCGCCAGGCGGTGGTGAGGTCGTCGCCGTAGCCGCGCGGGGGTTCTTCGGAGATGAGGGCGACGATGTCGGCGGCGCGCCGGGTGCCGACGCGGGGGGCGCCGTCGAGGAGGGCACGGGCGAGGCGGGGGTGGAGGCCGACGCGGGCCATGCGGGTGCCGTGGTCGGTGGGGCGGCCGTCGGGGCGGGTGGCGCCGATGGCGGTGAGGACGTCGCGTGCGGCGGCCAGGGCGCCCGCGGGGGGCGGGTCGAGGAGGGCGAGTCCGGTGGCCTCGGGGTCGCCCCAGGCGGCGGCCTGGAGGGCGAACTGGGTGAGGTCGGCGATGGCGATCTCGGGGGAGGGGTAGCGGGGGCGGCCGGCGTCGTCGGCCTGGTTCCAGCAGCGGTAGGCGTGGCCGGGGGCTTCGCGGCCGGCTCGGCCGAGGCGTTGGGCGGCGGTGGCGTGGGAGGCCCGGACGGTGGTGAGGGAGCCCAGGCCGCGGGCGTGGTCGGTGCGGGGTTCGCGGGCGAGTCCGGAGTCGACGACGATGCGGACGCCGGGCACGGTGAGGCTGGATTCGGCGACGGAGGTGGTGAGGACGATACGGCGCCGGGTGCCGTCGCCGCCGCGCAGGACGCTTTCCTGTACGGCCGCGGGGGCTTGGCCGTGCAGTTGGAGCACGTCGGCGTGGAGGCCGTGGTCGCCGCCGAGGAGTCCGGCGACGCGGGCGATCTCGCCGGTGCCGGGCAGGAAGCACAGGATGTCGCCGTCGTGGTCGCGCAGTGCGGTGCGCACGGTCGCGGCGATGTGGTCGAGCAGGGCGGGGTCGACGCGCATGCCGTGCGGGGGGCGGATGCCGCGCGGGGGCGGCGCGTAGCTGAGGTCGACGGGGTGGGCGCGGCCCTCGGCGCGGATCACGGGTGCGCCGTCCAGCAGCCGGGACCAGGCGTCGGCGTCGGTGGTGGCGGAGGCGGCGACGATGCGCAGGTCGGGGCGGAGGGCGGCGCGGACGTCCAGCAGGAAGGCCATGGCGGTGTCGGCGTCGAGGTGCCGTTCGTGGCATTCGTCGAGCAGGACGGTGTCGGCGCCGGGGAGTTCCTGGTCGCGTTGGAGGCGCTGCAGCAGGACGCCGGTGGTGACGACCTCCACGAGGGTGCGGGGGGAGACCTTGCGTTCGCCGCGGACGGTGAATCCGACGCGGTCCCCGGGTTCTTCGCCGAGGAGCCAGGCCATGCGCCGGGCGGCGGCCTTGGCGGCCATGCGGCGGGGTTCGGCGACGATCACCCGGCGGGTGGGCCCGTCGCCGGTGAGGCCGGCGAGGGCGAGCGGCACCAAGGTGGTCTTTCCGGTGCCGGGCGGGGCGGCGAGCACGGCGCAGCCGTGGCCGTCGAGTGCGTCGCGCAGTGCGGGGAGTGCGGTGCGGACGGGGAGCGCGGCGAGCGCGTCCTTGCGGGACGCGCTCAGGCGGTCGCTCATCCGGCGGTGCAGACGAAGATCGCCGTGCCGGGGATGAGCCGGCCGCGCAGGGGTGACCAGCCGCCCCATTCCTCGGTGTTCCAGGCGGGCCATTCGGGTTCGACGAGGTCGGTGAGGACGAAGCCGGCGGCGGTCAGTTCGCGGATGCGGTCGCCGAGGGTGCGGTGGTGTTCGACGTAGACGGCACGTCCGTTCTCGTCCTGTTCGACGTAGGGGGTGCGGTCGAAGTAGGACGCGGAGGCGGTGAGGCCTTCGGGGCCGGGTTCGTCGGGGAAGGCCCAGCGGACGGGGTGGGTCACGGAGAAGATCCAGCGTCCGCCGGGGCGCAGGACGCGCCGGACCTCGCTCATGACGCGGGCGGTGTCGGCGATGAAGGGCAGTGCGCCGTAGGCGGAGCAGGCGAGGTCGAAGGCGGCGTCGGCGAAGGGCAGGGCGCTCGCGTCGGCCTGTACGAGGGGGAATCGGGGGGCTGTGCCGTTCGCGGCGTGCTGGTCGATGCGGCGGGCGTGCTGGAGCTGGCGGTGGGAGAGGTCGAGGGCGACCGGGTGGGCGCCCTGCGCGGCGAGCCAGCGGGAGCACTGGGCGGCGCCGGCGCCGATCTCGAGGACGGCGGCGCCCGCGAGCCGTTCGGCGGGGCCGAGAAGCCGGGCGTCCTCCTCGTTCAGCCCCTCGGGTCCCCACACGAATTCGGCGTCGCCGAGGAACTCGCCGTGGTCGGTCTGGTACTCGTCGGCATTGCGGTCCCACCAGCCGCGATTGGCGCGGCTGCTCTCTGTGCCGTCCGCGACACGGCGGGTGGCCTCGGGTTCTTCCGGGACGGGCTGGGGGGGCGGTGCTTGGATCATCGCTGTGGTCGTCGTACCCTCTGTGGTGACCTGTGGCTGTGGTGCCGCCGCAGCACGTGTTGTGCCAGTGCCCGGTACGGGGTGTTCCGCCCGTGGTGTGCTCTTCGCGCATTGACCGTGCCCGGCTGCCCCCGTATGCTACAAGTTGCGCTGCGAGCCTGCGCGCCTCGGACGGAGCAGGCTGCGCTCACATCTGTTGTAAACCTCTCGGCCTTGTGGGCTGTCCGGAATCGGCAGGAGCGAAACGGGCTTACGGCGTAGCAGTACCTACGACTTCATGTCCGTACCGGAGCCCTTTTCCTAATGACGAGCAGCACCGAGGCCCAGGCCCCTCGTACCACCCCGCAGGTGGCGGTCAACGACATCGGTTCCGAGGAAGCCTTCCTCGCCGCGATCGACGAGACGATCAAGTACTTCAACGACGGCGACATCGTCGACGGCGTCATCGTGAAGGTCGACCGGGACGAGGTCCTGCTCGACATCGGTTACAAGACCGAGGGTGTCATCCCTTCGCGCGAGCTTTCGATCAAGCACGACGTCGACCCCAACGAGGTCGTCGCCGTGGGCGACGAGATCGAGGCCCTGGTCCTCCAGAAGGAGGACAAGGAGGGCCGGCTGATCCTGTCCAAGAAGCGCGCCCAGTACGAGCGCGCCTGGGGCACGATCGAGAAGATCAAGGAAGAGGACGGGATCGTCACCGGTACCGTCATCGAGGTCGTCAAGGGTGGTCTCATCCTCGACATCGGCCTCCGGGGCTTCCTCCCCGCGTCGCTCGTCGAGATGCGTCGTGTCCGCGACCTCCAGCCGTACGTCGGCAAGGAGCTCGAGGCCAAGATCATCGAGCTGGACAAGAACCGCAACAACGTGGTCCTGTCCCGCCGCGCGTGGCTGGAGCAGACCCAGAGCGAGGTCCGTCAGACCTTCCTCACCACCCTCCAGAAGGGGCAGGTGCGCTCCGGCGTCGTCTCCTCCATCGTCAACTTCGGTGCCTTCGTGGACCTGGGTGGCGTGGACGGCCTCGTGCACGTGTCCGAGCTGTCCTGGAAGCACATCGACCACCCCTCCGAGGTCGTCGAGGTCGGCCAGGAGGTCACGGTCGAGGTCCTGGACGTCGACATGGACCGCGAGCGTGTCTCCCTGTCGCTGAAGGCGACCCAGGAAGACCCGTGGCAGCAGTTCGCCCGTACGCACCAGATCGGCCAGGTCGTCCCCGGCAAGGTCACCAAGCTGGTGCCGTTCGGTGCGTTCGTCCGGGTGGACGAGGGCATCGAGGGCCTGGTCCACATCTCCGAGCTGGCCGAGCGCCACGTGGAGATCCCGGAGCAGGTCGTCCAGGTCAACGACGAGATCTTCGTCAAGGTCATCGACATCGACCTCGAGCGCCGTCGCATCAGCCTCTCGCTGAAGCAGGCCAACGAGTCCTTCGGTGCCGACCCGGCCTCGGTCGAGTTCGACCCGACCCTGTACGGCATGGCCGCGTCCTACGACGACCAGGGCAACTACATCTACCCCGAGGGCTTCGACCCCGAGGCCAACGACTGGCTCGAGGGGTACGAGAAGCAGCGCGAGGAGTGGGAGCGCCAGTACGCCGAGGCGCAGTCCCGCTTCGAGCAGCACCAGGCCCAGGTCATCAAGTCCCGCGAGGCCGACGCCGAGGCTGCGGCCGAGGCCGGCCAGGCCGCTCCGGCGGCCGGCCCCGCCGGTGGCTCGTACTCCTCGGAGTCCAGCGACACCTCGGGCGCGCTCGCGTCGGACGAGGCGCTCGCCGCGCTCCGCGAGAAGCTGGCCGGCGGCCAGAGCTGATCGCAGGGGCTCCGGCCCCGGGTACGACGGAACGGCCCGTTCCCCTCTGGGGGGCGGGCCGTTCCGCGTTCCGGGGCGTCGCCGTGGGAATGCGGGGGGTGCGCCCTTCGTTGCACCAGAAGTTGATCAGAGCGAAAGAAGGGTGCACGGTGCTGGATCCCCAGGGGCTGTACGCATACGAGCCGGGCGGGGCAGAGGCCGTCGACGAGGCGTTCGGCGAGACCGGGCCCGTGCTGCTGTACCACTTCGACGGGTACATCGACGCCGGGGAGACCGGCGCCCAGGTGGTCGAGGAACTGCTGGAGCGCCAGGAGCATCAGGTGGTGGCGCGTTTCGACGCCGACCGGCTGGTGGACTACCGGGCCCGGCGCCCGCTGATGACGTTCCAGCGCGATCACTGGACGGCCTACGACGCCCCGGAGATCGCCCTGCGCCTGGTGCGCGACAGCACCGGCGCCCCCTTCCTGGTGCTGTCGGGCCAGGAACCGGACGTGGAGTGGGAGCGGTTCGCCGCCGCGGTCGTGGAGATCGTGGAGCGGCTGGGGGTGCGGCTGGCGCTCAACTTCCACGGCATTCCGATGGGTGTGCCGCACACCCGCCCGGTCGGGTTGACGCCGCACGGCAACAGGCTGGACCTGATTCCCGGTCACCGCAGCTGGTTCGACGAGGCGCAGGTGCCCGGCAGCGCGGAGTCGCTGATCGAGCTGCGGCTCGCGGAGTCGGGGCGTGACGTGCTCGGCATCGCCGCGCACGTGCCGCACTACCTGGCCCGTTCCGGCTACCCGGATTCGGCGCTGGCCGTGGTGGAGGCACTGACGGCGGCGACGGGACTGGTGCTGCCGCAGGTGGCGCACGCGCTGCGCACCGAGGCGCACACCGTCCGGGTGGAGATCGACCGTCAGGTCGAGGAGGGCGACGCGGAGCTGGTGTCGGTCGTGCGCGGGCTGGAGAACCAGTACGACGCGCTGGCCGGGGGGCAGACCCGGGACAACCTGATCGCCGAGCCGGTGGACCTGCCGTCGGCGGACGATCTGGCGGCGGAGTTCGAGCGCTTCCTGGCCGACCGCGAGGACGACGGTTCCTGATCCGGGTCTCCCGGACGGCACGGCCCGGCCTCGCCAGGCCTGGCGCCGTCGGGCCCGTGACCCGGCTCGTCCGGGTCGGGGGGCACCGGTAGTCTCGCGCCATGGTCACTGTGGGGCTGACGGGCGGGATCGGGGCGGGCAAGAGCGAGGTGTCGCGACTGCTCTCCTCGTACGGGGCGGTGCTGATCGACGCCGATCGCATCGCGCGCGAGGTCGTGGAGCCGGGCACACCCGGCCTGGCGGCGGTCGTCGCCGAGTTCGGCGAGGAGGTGCTGACCGCCGACGGCAGCCTGGACCGGCCGAGGCTCGGCGGCATCGTCTTCTCCGACCCCGAGCGGCTGCGAGCGCTCAACGCGATCGTCCACCCGCTGGTCCGGGAGCGCTCCGCGGCACTGGAGGCGGGTGCCGGGCCCGACGCCGTCGTGGTGAACGACGTGCCGCTGCTCGCGGAGAACAAGCTGGCCGCGCTGTACGACGTGGTCGTGGTCGTGGATGCCGCCCCGGACACCCAGCTGGACCGGCTGGTGCGGCTGCGCGGCATGACCGAGGACGAGGCGCGGGCCCGTATGGCGGCCCAGGCGGACCGCGCGGAACGGCTGGCGATCGCCGATGTGGTGATCGACAACGACGGCCCGCTGGAGGCGCTGGAGCCTCAGGTCCGGCGGCTGTGGGAGCAGTTGCGTCAAAATATCGTCAAGAGCTGATCCGGCAGCCCCTCCGCCGGCGTCCGAGGAGCAGTGGCTTCACTGCACCTGTGGACAGAGGGGGATGGGGATGGAAGGCGTGTCGGCCGTGCTCGCGGTGGTTGCCGCGGTGCTGGTCCTGGTGGGTCTGAAGAGCAGCTTCCGGGTGATCAAGCAGTACGAGCGCGGTGTGGTCTACCGCCTGGGGCGGGTGCGGGCGGCGGCCAAGGAGCCGGGACCGCGGTTGCTCGTGCCGTTCGTGGACCGCATGACCAAGGTCAACATGCAGGTGGTCACCATGCCGGTGCCCTCGCAGGAGGGCATCACCCGGGACAACGTCTCGGTGCGGGTGGACGCGGTGCTGTACTTCCGCGTCGTCGACCCGGTCAAGGCCACGGTGCATGTGCAGAACTACCAGTTCGCCATGTTGCAGGTCGCGCAGACGTCGCTGCGATCCGTGATCGGCAAGAGCGAGCTGGACGACCTGCTGTCGGGCCGCGAGGCGATCCACGAGGGCCTGGAACTGCTGCTGGCCACCCCCGCCGTCGAGTGGGGCATCCACATCGACCGGGTGGAGATCAAGGACGTGGCGCTGCCGGAGTCGATGAAGCGGTCCATGGCCCGGCAGGCCGAGGCCGACCGGGAGCGGCGGGCGCGCATCATCACCGCCGACGGTGAGCTGCAGGCCTCGGAGAAGCTCGCCCAGGCGGCGCTGGCGATGGACCAGACACCGGCCGCGATGCAGTTGCGCCTGCTGCAGACCGTTGTCGAGGTGGCGGCGGAGAAGAACTCCACGCTGGTCATGCCGTTCCCCGTGGAGATGCTGCGGTTCTTCGAGCGGGCTTCGGGTTCCGACCGGCCGCAGGAGGCTGCCGTGCCGGCCGCGGGGGCCGTCGAGGCCGGCGGGGCCGCCCCGGCGGCACTGGAGGCGCCGCAGGGCGGGCGCGGGCCCGCGGCGCTGGAGGAGGGCCGGCCGGTCGCGGAGGAGGCGTGACGTCCGCCGCGGGGTCGGGCCGGATCCTGTGGGGGAATGCATATGCGGGTGGTGATGTTGGGTAGTTGTGACCCATTGAATGCCCGGGGAAGGAGGCGGCTGTGCCCGAGCAGAGCCCCGAGAACCACGTGATCGACTTCCGCGCGGCGGAGAAGCTCCTCGAGGCGCGGGATGCGCGCGGGGCGGTGAAGCTGCTGGACTCGGTCATCGCCGTGCACCCGGAGAACACCGCTGCCCGTCTGCTGAGGGCACGGGCGTTCTTCCTGGCCGCGCAGCTGCGCCCTGCCGAGCTCGAGTTCCAGGTCGTCCTGGAGCGCGAGCCGGACAACGCGTTCGCGCACTTCGCGCTCGGCCGCACTCTGGAGCGGGCGGGCCGTGACGGGGAGGCGCGACGGCATTTCCGGCTCGCCGCGGCGCTCGACCCCAAGCCGGACTATCTGCAGGCCGCCCGGTTCCCCGACTCCGCCTGAGCGGAGCGGGGACCGCCGCTCGGCTGCGGCCCGTACGGCGCACCGCGAGCACCGGACGCGAGGTCAGCCGGCGGGACCCGCCTCGATGAGGCCGATCAGCGTGGCCAGTGCCCCGGCGACGAGGTCGAGGCCGGCGTGCGGGGCGCCACCGGGTTCGTCCATGTAGACGTCCCGCCGGATCTCGACCATCAGCGCGGACACCCCGGGCGTCGCCCGGTAGTGCTTGAGCGGCACATAGGTGCCGGAGAACGGCGAGTCCAGCCCGATCCCACCGCATCCGGCGAAGGCCTCGCGCGCCGCGGCCGACAGCCACGGCGGGGTGTGGAAGGCGTCGGTGCCCAGGCACACCGGAGGCCGCGGGCCGTCGCCGTGCAGCTCGTAGGGCAGCGGCGCGCTCGGGTAGGAGTGCACGTCGATGACGACGGCCCGGCTCGCGGCATCCAGCCGGTCCTGCACCGCGGCGGTCATCGCCGCCGCGTAGGGGTGGAACCAGGCGTCCAGCAGCGCGTGTTCGTGTGCGGCGTCGTCCTCGCGCAGCGGCGTCAGGTGCGAGGTGCGGGTGTAGACGGCGCCCATGCCGACGGCGCGCATCTCCTCGCGCTCGTCGGGGAACCGTTCGGGGTCGACGACCAGCCGGGACAGCCCGTTGACGAAGCGCCAGGCGCCCGTGCCGACGGCGGCCCGCTCGGCGAGCAGCGCGGTGTGGGAGTCCGTCATACGGTCCAACTCGGCGTCCAGCCCGGCGTCGTCGAGCAGGATCCGTTCGCGGACCGGCGCCGGCACCGTCCGTGCGCTGTGCGGCACGTGCAGCAGCACCGGTGAGCCGGTCGCGCCCTCCTCCAGGCGGAAGGGCGGCGTTTCGCCCCTGTCGTGCGTGTCCATACTGTCGTCCCCCCTCCTGCCGGACCTGTCGTGCCCGTTGCCCGGCTGTCAGAACAGCGGCTCGGGCAGGACGCCTTCCTTCGCCAGCAGCGAGCGCTTGATGTCCAGCATCCGCAGGCCGCCGCCGAAGCCGCCGATCCCGCCGTCGCTCTCCAGAACGCGGTGGCAGGGGACGACGACCGGCAGCGGGTTGGAGCCCATGGCCACGCCGACCGCCCGCGCGGCGCCGGGCTCCCCGACGCGGTTCGCCAGGTCCTGGTAGCCGACGACGCTGCCGAACGGAACGCCTCCCGCCAGTTCGCGCAGCACCCTGCGGTTGAAGCCGGAGCTCAGCGACCAGTCCAGTTCGAGGGTGAACTCCCGCAACGTGCCACGGAAGTACGCCTCGACCTGCTCCACCGCCTCGCGCAGCCGGTCGCCCGCCGGGCCGTCGGGCAGGTGCTCGGGCGTGGCGCCGAGCCGGGCGGCGAGGCGCTCCAGGGCGGCGCCGGTGGTGGCCTCGTCGGCCCGGAAAGCGACGTGGACCAGGCCCTTCTCGGTGGCGGCCAGCAGCAGCGGACCGACCGCGGTGTCCGCCACCGTCCAGGCCACCGCGCGCGTCGAGGTCTCGGGATTCGTCACGTGCACCAGCGTAGGCGGAGGCACCGACAGCGGGCCGCGGCCCCGGTGTCCCGCGGCTGCCGCCGCCGGCGGCCCGCCCCGGCAACACCGCGCCGCGTGGCCACTCGCGAGGGTGGCGGTTCTCGACAGGTCTGTCACAAAAGGTAGTCGAGTGGCCACGGTGGGGGATGGGGCTCGCATGACGCGAAACGACTACTCCGCGGCCCTGCGCAAACTCGCCCGCGAGCAGGACCGGGTGGCCACCGTCGCCCAGCTCGCCGAAGCCGGCGTGCCGCAGCGCCTGGTGCGCGAGCGCTGCCGGCCCGGCGGCAGGTGGCAGCGGCCGCTGCCCCGGGTCGCGGTGCTGCACTCCGGTCCGCTCAGCGCCGCCCAGCGGTGCCGGGCGGCCCTGGCGTTCGCCGGGCACCCGCTGACCAGGGCCATGATCACCGGGGCGGCGGCGCTGCGGCTGCACGGTGTCGCCGCCGCCGCGCTCCCGCCGGGGCTGCCGGTGGTCGATGTCCTGGTGCCCAGCGACCGGCGGATCCGCACCCACACCTGGGTACGGGTCCACCACGCCAGGGCCCTGCCGGCGCCCGACCCGGTGGACGGCGTGCCGGTGGCCCCGGTGGTGCGGGCGGCCGCCGACGCCCTGCGGGAGTCCATCGACCCCGAGTGGGCCCGTGACGTGGTGCAGGAACTGGTCGTGGTGATGGGCGTGCCGGCCGGCATAGTCGCCGCCGAACTGGGTGAGTCGGTGCTCGGTCGCCGCCCGGGCGTGGCCGCCCTGCTGGAGTCCCTGGCGAACGAGGTCCGGCCGCCCGCCGCCGGCCCTCTGGCGCGCGCCCTGGTGGCCAGATCCGGCCTGCGGCAGCCGCTGTGGCGTCCCACCCTCCATCTCGACGGCGCCTTCGTCGGTTCCCCGGACGCCTATTGGGCGCGCGACGGACTCGTGCTGGACCTCGGCCCCGGCGGCGGACGCGCCCGGTGGGAGGCGTTGGGCCTGCGGGTGCTGCGCGTCGCCCCGGCCGCCCTGGCCCGTGCCCCGGGCGAGGTGGTCGCCGCCCTGCGGGCCGCACTGGAGGGCGGTCCCTACGGGCCGCTGGAACGGATCACGGCGCTCCCGGGAGCGATGTGAGGGGGTGTGGGTGACGTGCGGTTCCCGCGGGATGAAGTCGGCGCCCGCCCCCGATCCGTACACCCGGACCGGTTCGCCGAGGAGCGGCCCGACCGGCCGGTGCCGGCTCACGCGCTGCCCACGCCTCCCGAGTGCGCGAGCGCCCGCGCGAACGCCAAGGGACGCTGCCCGACACCACTGCAGCGGTCGGAGACCGTCTCCATGGCGCCGTCGTCCGCCGCGACCGCGCATCCGCGGTCGCGGTCGGCGGACCACATCGACAGTCCGCCCAGCCCCTTCCTCCGCGCGAACGCCGACAGTTGGGCTGCGTCCTGAAGCGTGAAGACCTCGCCTTCGATGTCGTTGACGCCGATCATCGGGGTCACCTCCAGCGCCCGCCAGGCGTCCGCGTCCGACAGGCCCAGCAGGGACTTCACGGTCGCCTGGGCGGCGGTGGCGGCCCGTACCGCGTACGAGCCCATGTCGCCGGTGTACGCGGGGCCGTAGTCCATCGCCATGAGGTTGACGGCGCCGACGTCCACGCCCTCCCGGGCGGCCGCTGCCACCACCACCGCGGCGCCGTCCGTGAGTCCCGACGGCATGGCGGGCAGCGTGAAGGAGACGGTGAGGGAGCGGCCGGCGGCCTTCGCCTGCCGCTGCAGCAGGGCCACCGCGCGCGCCCTGCGCGTGGTGGCGGACGCGTCGGCCAGGGCGGCGCCCTCGATGTCGAAGTCCACCCGGGTCAGGTCGTAACGGTCGATCACCGAGGCGTAGGCGGCGGCCAGTTCCCCAGTGCTGCCGCAGGCGCTCGCCAGTTCGGTGCCGTCCGCCCCGCCGAAGGACACCCGCAGGGTGCCGCCCGCGGCGCGCAGGGCGGCGACGCGGGCCGCCAGGGGGCCGTGGTCGATCCCGTCGCGGCCGTCCCAGGAGGGCACGCATCCGTCGCGCGCGGTGACGAAGCCGAGCGTGAAGCCGTCCACACCGCTGTGCCGGACGGCCGCGGCCATGTTGTAGACCGAGGTCTGCGACGCGTCCACGTACGGCAGGAAGGTCACGCCGCCGGGCGGCGCCGCGCCCCTGGTTCCCCCCGGCGCCGTGGCGCTGAGGAGGTGAGCGGCTCCAGCGGCCAGGGCGACCGCCAGGAGGCCGGCGATCAGGACTGGTGTGCGGCGCTCCATGCCGGAGAGGCTATCGGCGCCGGGCAATTCCGTCGGGCCTTTCCGGGATCATGCGCGAAATTCCCCAGGACTCTTATTTGTGATCGCCCGTGAATGAATCCGATGATTCACCGGCGAAAATTGAGAGCGATATTCCGGGGCGGGTCCGGGCCCCGACCCGCGCCGCTTCCGTCACGGCCCTCACCGCGGCACCCGGACCGGCGCCGGGCCCGCGGCGCCACCGGCGCGGGCCCGGTTGTCAGTGGGGGGTCGTACCGTTGACCCATGCGGCCCGTATCAGACATCGAACGCAGTGTGGCGCCCTTCGAGGTCGTCAGCCCCTTCCAGCCCAGCGGCGACCAGCCGACGGCCATCGACGACCTGGAGCGGCGCATCCGCGCCGGTCAGAACGACGTCGTCCTGCTCGGTGCCACCGGCACCGGAAAATCGGCCACCACCGCCTGGATGATCGAGCGGCTGCAGCGTCCGACCCTGGTCATGGCGCCCAACAAGACCCTGGCCGCCCAGCTCGCCAACGAATTCCGCGAACTGCTGCCGAACAATGCGGTCGAGTACTTCGTGTCGTACTACGACTACTACCAGCCCGAGGCGTACGTCCCGCAGACGGACACCTACATCGAGAAGGACTCCTCCATCAACGAGGAGGTCGAGCGGCTGCGCCACTCGGCCACCAATTCCCTGCTGACCCGCAGGGACGTGATCGTGGTCGCCTCGGTGTCCTGCATCTACGGCCTCGGCACGCCGCAGGAGTACATCGACCGCATGGTCCGTCTCCAGGTGGGCCAGGAGATCGACCGCGACGCGCTGCTGCGCAAGTTCGTCGACATCCAGTACGCGCGCAACGACGTGGCGTTCACCCGCGGCACCTTCCGCGTGCGCGGCGACACCATCGAGATCTTCCCGGTCTACGAGGAGCTCGCCGTCCGCATCGAGATGTTCGGCGACGAGATCGAGGCCCTGTACACACTGCACCCGCTCACCGGCGAGATCATCACCGAGGACGAGCAGATGTACGTCTTCCCCGCCACCCACTACGTCGCCGGGCCCGAGCGCATGGAGCGCGCCATCGCCGGCATCGAGAAGGAGCTCGGCGAGCAGCTGGCCGTCATGGAGAAGCAGGGCAAGCTGCTGGAGGCCCAGCGGCTGCGGATGCGGACCACGTACGACATCGAGATGATGCGGCAGATCGGCACCTGCTCCGGCATCGAGAACTACTCGCGGCACATCGACGGCCGCGAGACGGGCTCCGCCCCCGACACCCTGATCGACTACTTCCCCGAGGACTTCCTCCTCGTCATCGACGAGTCGCACGTCACCGTGCCGCAGATCGGCGCCATGTACGAGGGCGACGCCTCCCGCAAGCGGACCCTGGTCGACCACGGCTTCCGGCTGCCCTCCGCGCTCGACAACCGCCCGCTGAAGTGGGAGGAGTTCCTGGGACGTGTCGGCCAGACCGTCTACCTGTCGGCCACCCCGGGTCCGTACGAGCTGTCCCGCGGCGACGGTGTCGTCGAGCAGATCATCCGCCCGACCGGTCTGGTCGACCCCGAGGTGATCGTCAAGCCCACCAAGGGGCAGATCGACGACCTGGTGCACGAGATCCGGCTGCGCGCGGAGCGCGACGAGCGCGTCCTGGTCACCACCCTCACCAAGAAGATGTCCGAGGACCTCACCGACTACCTGCTGGAACTCGGCATCCAGGTGCGCTACCTGCACAGCGACATCGACACCCTGCGCCGCGTGGAGCTCCTGCGGGAGCTGCGCGCGGGCGAGTACGACGTCCTGGTCGGCATCAACCTGCTCCGCGAGGGCCTTGACCTGCCCGAGGTCTCCCTGGTGGCCATCCTGGACGCCGACAAGGAGGGCTTCCTGCGATCGGGCACCTCGCTGATCCAGACCATCGGCCGCGCGGCGCGCAACGTCTCCGGCCAGGTGCACATGTACGCCGACAAGATCACCCCGGCCATGGAGAAGGCCATCGACGAGACCAACCGGCGCCGGGCCAAGCAGATCGCGTACAACGAGGAGCGGGGCATCGACCCGCAGCCGCTGCGCAAGAAGATCGCCGGGATCATGGACTCCTTCGCCCGCGAGGACGCCGACACCGAGGAGCTGCTGGGCTCCGGCCGCCAGCGCTCGCGCGGCAAGGCCCCCGTTCCGGGGCTGTCCGGCAAGGCCGGCGGCAAGCGCGCCGACAAGAGCCTGCCGGCCGCCGAACTGGCCGAGCTCATCGGTGAGCTGACCGACCAGATGCACACGGCCGCCGCGGACCTCCAGTTCGAGGTGGCGGCCCGACTGCGCGACGAGGTGGGCGAGTTGAAGAAGGAGCTGCGGCAGATGCGGGAGGCGGGTGTGGCCTGACGCCGTTCCCCGTCGCGCACCGCGGTTGCCGAACCGCGGTGCGCCGGTCACGCGTCTACCCATAGGGTGCGGAGCAACCGCACGTCGGCAAACTGGGTGAGAGGGGACAGCGCGTGACGGTCAACATGACCAAGGGTCAGAAGATCAGCCTGCAGAAGACGGACGGGGGGACCCTCACGTCGGTGCGCATGGGGCTCGGCTGGCAGGCGGCCCCGCGTCGTGGCCTGTTCGGCTCCCGCACCCGGGAGATCGACCTCGACGCCTCCGCCGTGCTCTTCGCCGACAAGCAGCCCGTGGACGTGGTGTTCTTCCGGCACCTCGTCAGCGACGACGGCTCGGTCCGGCACACCGGCGACAACCTGGTCGGCGGCGCCGGCCAGGGCGGCGACGACGAGTCCATCCTGGTCGACCTGGCGCGGGTGCCCGTGCACGTGGACCAGATCATCTTCACGGTCAACTCCTTCACCGGACAGACCTTCCAAGAGGTGCAGAACGCCTTCTGCCGGCTGGTCGACGAGACCAACGGGCAGGAGCTGGCCCGCTACACCCTCACCGGGGGCGGCGCCTACACCGCGCAGATCATGGCGAAGGTGCAGCGCAACGGCGCGGCCTGGTCGATGACCGCCATCGGCACCCCGGCCAACGGCCGCACCTTCCAGGACCTCATCCCGGCGATCCTGCCGGCGCTCTAGACAGGCAGGCCGGGCACGAGGGGGCGCGGGCATGACCGCCGAACTGGTCCACGGACAGAACCATCCGCTCCCCGGCACCCGGGTCGAGATCCGGGTGTCGGCGGGCACGGCGGTGGTGCCCGGCGTCACCCTGGGCGACGGGCAGGGAAGGGTGAGCGGGCCCGACGCGGTCGCCCTGCCCGGCTCCGGCGGCCTGCCGGGGATCGAGATGCCGTCCGGCCCGGCCTCCGAGCACCGGCTCGCGGTCGACCTGGACGCGGTCCCGGCCGCCGTGGAGCGGGTGCACGTCCTGCTCGCGCTGCCCGCGGTCACGGGCGCACCCACCCGGTTCGGGGTCTGCGCCGCGCCGCATCTCGCGCTCGTCGCCCCCGGCGGTGCCGAGATCGCGAGCTTCACCGTCACCGGGCTCCGCAGCGAGTCCGCCATCGTCGCTCTGGAGCTGTACCGCCGCCAGGGCGCCTGGAAGGTGCGCGCGCTCGGCCAGGGCTACGCGGGCGGGCTCCTCGAGCTCCTGCGCGACCAGGGGCTCTCCGCGACCGACGCCGGCCGGCTGGCCGCCGCCCTGACCGCGCCGGCGCCCGGGACCGGGAGTGACGCACCGTCCGCACCGCCTGTTCCGTCGCAGGCCAGGGACCGCGTTCCGCCCCGGGAGCGGCCCCGGCCGGAGGCTGCCGCCGGCCGGCGCGCCGCGACGAGCCCTACGACGCCTCCGGCTCCTCCCACCGGCACGGCGCCGGCGGCGCCCCCGGCGCCCGTCGCGGGCGACGCCGCCGGCCGGACGTTGGAGGAGCGCCTGTACAACCAGGTCTGGGGCATGTTCGAGGACCTGTCCCGCGCCATCGCCGCCTACCGCAGCGCCGTCGACTTCGCCGAGTCCCGGCTCGACCGGGAGCTCGACGCCGTCCTCGCCGATCCGCGGACCCGGGTCGGCCCCGCCGCCGAGGCCGCCCGCGACCAGGCCAGGGCCCGCCAGGCCGAGCTCGTCGACCGGGCGCGTGCCGTCCTGGACCGGGACCTGGCCCAGCTGGCCGCGGAGCGCGACGTGGTGGAACCCGCCCTGCCGCCGCCCTTCGCGGGCTGGGAGAGCCCGGTGTGGCACGGCTGGACGGCACCCACCGAGCCCCCCATGGCGGTCCGGCTCGGCGACCTCCATCTGCCCGAGCGTCCCGAGCTGCGCATCCCCATGCTGGTGCGGCTCCCTTTGGAGCGGGGGCTGTGGGTCGACAGCGCGCAGGATCGGCGCGGGGCGGTGGACGTGGCCGTCGCCCTCGCCGCGCGGCTGCTCGCGTCCCATCCGGCGGGGGAGTTCGCCGTCCGCGTGGTGGACCCGGCCGGATCGGCCACCGGGGCGCTGGCCCCCTTCACCGACTCCGGCGCGCTGCGTGAACCGCCCGCCACGGGAGCCGCCGGGGTGGCCGCGCTGGTCGCCCGGCTGACGCAGCGCGTCGACCTGGTGCAGATGGCACTGGACGCGGGCGGCCCGGTGCAGCTGCCGCCCGGGTTCGACCCGGCCCGGCAGCTCCTGGTCGTCAACGACTTCCCGTACGGCTTCGACGACCGGACCATCACGCAGCTGCGCTACCTGGCCGACGAGGGCCCCCAGGTCGGCGTCCACCTGCTGCTCGTCGCCGACCGCGAGGACGCCCGGGAGTACGGCCCCGTCCTGGATCCCCTGTGGCGCTCGCTGCTGCGGCTGACCCCGTCGCCCGACGACCACCTGGCCGACCCGTGGGTCGGCCACGCCTGGACGTACGAACCCCCGCTGGCCCCGCCCGGCAGCCAGGTGGTGCCGCGGGTCCTGCGTCAGGTCGCGGCGGCGCGCCGTACCTACGACCGGGGCCGCCGCTGAGCGGCCGGCCGGCCACTGGTCGATCACCGTCCGACGGCGGTCACGGCCGGTCGGCGACGCCCTGCCCCGATCCCACCTGATTGACCATCACTTTACCGTCTTTACCTTTCCTTGGTATTTCGTGTACTGTTCTTTACGCGGAGGGGAGTACTCCTACGCGGTGCACCCGTCAGCACGGGAAAGAACAGCCCCGGGGCACCGGCCCGAGCGCGAGGCGCCAGGGTGGAGGAGACCTCCGGCAGCGGTCACGCTGACTCTTGCCAGCCCATCTGCCGGAGGCATCGCATGGATGTGTCCTTGAACCTCTGGGTGCTGACCATCGCCGGTCTCAGCGCCCTCATCGCCATCGACTTCTTCATCGGGCGCAAGCCCCATGACGTGTCGATCAAGGAGGCGGGGATCTGGACCGTCGTCTGGATCACCCTGGCCGCTCTCTTCGGCCTCGGCCTCCTGCTGTTCGCCGGGGGGCAGCCCGCGGGCGAGTTCTTCGCCGGCTTCATCACCGAGAAGTCGCTCAGCGTCGACAACCTCTTCGTCTTCGTCCTGATCATGGCGAAGTTCTCGGTGCCCACCCAGTACCAGCAGCGCGTCCTGCTGATCGGCGTGCTGATCGCGCTGGTGCTGCGAGCCGGCTTCATCGCCGCCGGTGCGGCGATCATCGCCAACTTCGCCTGGATCTTCTACCTCTTCGGCGCCTTCCTCATCTGGACCGCCTGGAAGCTGATCCAGGAGGCCCGCGCAGGTGAGCAGGACGAGGAGTTCGAGGAGAACCGGCTGCTCAAGGCCGCCGAGCGACGCTTCGGCGTCGCCGACCGCTACCACGGCACCAAGCTGTTCATCCAGAAGAACGGCAAGCGGATCATGACCCCGATGCTCGTGGTCATGCTGGCGATCGGCACCACCGACGTGCTGTTCGCACTGGACTCCATCCCCGCGATCTTCGGCCTCACCCAGGACCCGTACATCGTCTTCACCGCGAACGCCTTCGCGCTGATGGGCCTGCGGCAGCTGTACTTCCTCATCGGCGGCCTGCTGCGGAAGCTGGTGCACCTGTCCTACGGGCTGTCGGTGATCCTCGGCTTCATCGGCGTCAAGCTGGTGCTGCACGCGCTGCACGAGTCGGGTGTCCATGTGCCCGAGATCAGCATCCCGTTCTCCCTCGGCTTCATCGTCCTGGTCCTCGCGGTCACCACGGTGACGAGCCTGAGGACGTCCAGGAAGCAGTCGGCGCCGGAGGAGCGCAGCCGCAGCGAGGAGGAGCGGCACATCGACGCCTGACCCGTCCCCGGGGCTCCGGCACCGGGAGGTCTCAGTTCGCGCGGGGTCCGTGGCCGACGGCCACGGACCCCGCCGCCGTCCCTGTGCCCGCGGCCTCCCGCGTCCTGGTGTCCTCGCGGCGCGGGTCCGGCAGCGCCGCGAAGCAGGCCGTGCTGAGCAGCGCGACCACCGCGACGTAGACGGCCACCCCCCAGGGCGCGCCGCCGTCCTCCCCCGACAGCCGGGTCGCCGCGACCGGGGTGAGGGCGCCGCCCAGGATGCCGCCGAGGTTGTAGCCGAGCGAGGCGCCGGTGCAGCGCACCCGCTGCGGGTAGAGCTCGGGCAGGTACGCCCCCAGCACCGCGAAGACCGCGATGAAGGCCAGCAGCTGTGCGGCGGACCCCAGGACGAGCGCCGACGGCGAGCCGGTGCCCAGCAGCCAGGCGTACGGGAAGATCACCGCCCCCATCGCCGCCGTCCCGGCGAGCGCCAGGGGCCGTCGCCCGCAGCGGTCCCCGAGCAGCCCCACCCAGGGCGTCGCCGCGCCCTTGACCACGACGGCCGCCAGCACGCAGCCGAGCACCACGGTGCGGTCCATGCCGAGCCGCTCGGTGGCGTACGAGAGCGACCACGTGGTCACGGTGTAGAAGACGGCGTAGCCGCAGGCCATCGCGCCCGCCGTGAGCAGCAGCAGCCGCCAGTGGCCGCGCAGCAGCTCCACCAGCGGCACCCGGGACAGCTCGCCGCGCTCCGCGGCCCGCGCGAACTGCGGGGTCTCCGGCAGCGCCGCCCGCAGGGCCAGCCCGGCCAGCGCCAGCGCCCCCGCGGCCCAGAACGGCACGCGCCACCCCCAGGAGCGGAACGCGGCGTCGCTCAGCCCCGCCGACAGCGCCAGCACGATCCCGTTCGCCACGACGAAGCCCACCGCCGGGCCGGTCTGCGGCAGGCTCGCCCACAGTCCCCGCCGCCGCGCCGGAGCGTGCTCCGCGGCCAGCAGCACCGCCCCGCCCCACTCGCCGCCGAGCCCGAGCCCCTGCAGGAAGCGCAGCGCCACCAGGATCACGGGCGCGGCCACCCCGATCGCGTCATAGGTGGGCACCAGGCCCACGGCGGTCGTCGCGGCCCCGGTCAGCAGCAGGGAGCCCATCAGCACCGGGCGCCGCCCGAGGCGGTCGCCGATGTGCCCGAACAGCACCGAGCCGAGCGGCCGTGCCACGAAGCCCACCGCGAAGGTGCCGAACGCCGCGAGCGTCCCGGCGACGGGGGAGAAGGCGGGGAAGAACAGCGGGCCCAGGACGAGGGCTGCCGCGGTGCCGTAGGCGAAGAAGTCGTAGAACTCGATCGCGGTCCCGGCCGCCGAGGCGGCGGCGATCCGGGTCATGGAGACATCAGTGCGCACGCCGGTCCAACGACCCGGGTGCGCGGGGGGTGGTGCCGCCGATACGGTGGCGCCACCCCCGCGGCCGGCGGTCACCAGCCGCGTTCGCGCCATTCGGCCAGGTGCGGCCGCTCGTCGCCGAGCGTGGTGTCCCGGCCGTGGCCGGGGTAGACCCAGGTCTCGTCGGGGAGGGTGTCGAAGAGCTTGGCCTTGACGCCCTCGAAGAGGCTCGAGAAGTGGTCGGGGTTGTCGTGGGTGTTGCCGACGCCGCCCGGGAACAGGCAGTCGCCGGTGAAGACGTGCGGATGGCCGTGCGGGTCGTCGTAGATCAGGACGATGCTGCCGGGGGTGTGGCCCACCAGGTGGCGGGCGGTGAGGGCGACCTGGCCGACGCTGATCGTGTCGCCGTCCTCGACGGGGACGTCGGTGCGCACCGGGATGCCCTCGGCGTCGTGCCGGCCGGCGTAGGTGCGGGCGCCGGTGGCGTCCACCACGGCCTGCAGGGCCTGCCAGTGGTCGCCGTGCCGGTGCGTGGTGACGACGGACGCGAGCCCGTCGCTGCCGGCCACCTCGATCAGCGTGTGCGCGTCGTTGGCCGCGTCGATGAGCAACTGCTCGTCCGTGGCGCGGCAGCGCAGCACGTAGGCGTTGTTGTCCATCGGGCCGACCGCGACCTTGGTGATGATGAGGTCCTTGAGTTCGTGCACGTCGGGCGCGCCGCCCACCCTGACCTCGCCGCTGTACGTCATGGCCTCAGCCTAGTGGTGGCAGCACCGGCAGGGGGACGTCCGGCTGAACGCTCAGCTGCTCGCCGGCGGAACGGCCGGTGACCCAGGCCAGCAGGGCGTGCCGGGTTCCGCTGACCGTCAGCTCGGGCTCCGGTGCGGCACCGATCACCCACTTCTCGCCGCTGTCCGTGTCGTGCAGGCGCACGGCGGCGACGCCCTCGCGGCCGGACAGGTCGTCGACGACGGCGGCGAGCTCACGGATCGAGAAGGGCACGGGGAAGTGCTCGCAGGTGTAGCCGATGCCGAGGTCGACGTGGTGGAAGTAGATCTCCATGAGGCGCACGTAGGGGATCTCGGCGGCGGCGATGACGTGGCCCGAGCGCATGACCACTTGCGACGCCCAGCACTGCGGCGGGGTCTCCTCGATCGCGGTCGCCAGCCGGGCGGTGGAGATGCGCAGGTCGTCCAGTTGCTCGGCGAGCGTGCGGCCGGCGCCGGCCTCGATGTCGCGGTCGCGGCTCTCGCCGCTGGCGTACTGGGCGACCTCCTCGCCGGTGCGGGCCCAGATGAGCAGGTTGACCAGTGAGTCGGCGTTGCGGGACAGGTGGGTCAGGACGTGGCCGCGGGTCCAGCCGGCGAGGCGGGACGGCTCGGCGAGGCTCGCGGGCGGGAGCGCGGACACGGCGTCGATCAGCCGTTCGGTGGCTTGGCGCAGTTCGGCCGCATCGTGCTCGGGGTCGGGTCGTTGGACAGACACGGGACCTCCTGGTCGCACACAGGTGCAGGATGGGTGCACGTGATCCCCGTCCTGCGGAAGACGCTAGCGCGGGACACTCGATCGGGTGAAGGTGCCGCACCAGCTGCGTAAATCGAATGTGCGTGCTATAGGCTCGTTCTCGTCGCAACCGGAAGAAATCCCGTCGGCGCCCCGTTTACGCTTTCTGGGGGGCGTTGCTGCTTGCACCCTGTCTGTTCTATGAAAGGTACGCACTGGCGTGGCCGATCGACTTACCGTCCGTGGCGCTCGCGAGCACAACCTGAAGAACGTCTCGCTCGACCTCCCACGGGACTCGCTCATCGTCTTCACCGGCCTGTCCGGCTCGGGGAAGTCGTCCCTGGCGTTCGACACGATCTTCGCCGAGGGGCAGCGCCGCTACGTGGAGTCGCTCTCCTCCTACGCCCGGCAATTCCTTGGACAGATGGACAAGCCGGACGTCGACTTCATCGAGGGCCTGTCGCCGGCCGTCTCGATCGACCAGAAGTCGACCTCCCGCAACCCGCGCTCGACCGTCGGCACCATCACCGAGGTCTACGACTACCTGCGTCTGCTCTTCGCCCGCATCGGCAAGCCGCACTGCCCCGAGTGCGGCCGCCCGATCTCGCGGCAGTCGCCGCAGGCGATCGTCGACCGGGTGCTGGAGCTGGAGGAGGGCTCCCGGTTCCAGGTGCTCTCCCCGCTCGTCCGTGAGCGCAAGGGCGAGTTCGCCGACCTCTTCGCCGACCTGCAGACCAAGGGCTACAGCCGGGCCCGGGTCGACGGCGCGACGGTCCAGCTGACCGAGCCGCCGAAGCTGAAGAAGCAGGAGAAGCACACCATCGAGGTGGTCGTGGACCGCCTCACCGTCAAGGAGAGCGCCAAGCGCCGGCTGACCGACTCGGTCGAGACCGCGCTCGGGCTGTCCGGCGGCATGGTCATCCTGGACTTCGTCGACCTCCCCGAGGACGACCCGCAGCGCGAGCGGATGTTCTCCGAGCACCTCTACTGCCCCTACGACGACCTGTCCTTCGAGGAGATGGAGCCGCGCTCCTTCTCCTTCAACTCGCCCTTCGGCGCCTGCCCGGACTGCACCGGCATCGGCACCCGCATGGAGGTCGACCCCGAGCTGGTCGTACCCGACGAGGACAAGTCCCTCGACGAGGGCGCCATCGCGCCCTGGTCACTCGGCCACACCCGGGACTACTTCCAGCGCCTGGTCGGCGCGCTCGCCGACGAGCTCGGCTTCCGCACCGACATCCCGTGGGCCGGGCTGCCCCAGCGGGCGAAGAAGGCCCTGCTCAACGGGCACCGGACGCAGATCGAGGTGCGGTACCGCAACCGCTACGGACGGGAGCGCTCCTACACCACCGCCTTCGAAGGGGCGATCCCCTTCGTCCGGCGGCGGCACTCGGAGTCCGAGAGCGACTCCAGCCGTGAGCGCTTCGAGGGCTACATGCGCGAGGTGCCCTGCCCGACCTGCCAGGGCACCCGGCTCAAGCCGATCGTGCTGGCCGTCACGGTCCAGGACAAGTCCATCGCGGACGTCTCCGCGATGTCGATCAGCGACTGCGCGGAGTTCCTGCGCGGGATGAAGCTGAGCGCACGCGAGAAGACCATCGCCGAGCGGGTGCTGAAGGAGGTCAACGAGCGGCTGCGCTTCCTGGTCGACGTCGGCCTGGACTACCTCTCGCTCAACCGTGCCGCGGGCACCCTGTCCGGCGGCGAGGCCCAGCGCATCCGGCTGGCCACGCAGATCGGCTCCGGCCTGGTCGGCGTGCTCTATGTGCTCGACGAGCCGTCCATCGGCCTGCACCAGCGGGACAACCACCGGCTCATCGAGACCCTGGTGCGGCTGCGCGACCTGGGCAACACCCTGATCGTGGTCGAGCACGACGAGGACACCATCAAGACCTCCGACTGGGTGGTCGACATCGGTCCCGGCGCTGGTGAGCACGGCGGCAAGGTGGTGCACAGCGGTTCCCTGAAGGATCTGCTGCGCAACGAGGAGTCGCTGACCGGTCAGTACCTGGCCGGCAAGCGCCAGATTCCGATCCCGCCGATGCGGCGCCCGCTCGAGGGCGGCCGGCAGCTGACGGTGCGCGGCGCCAAGGAGAACAACCTGCGGGACATCGACGTGTCCTTCCCGCTGGGAGTCTTCACCGCGGTCACCGGTGTCTCCGGCTCCGGCAAGTCCACCCTCGTCAACGACATCCTCTACACCCACCTGGCGCGTGAACTGAACGGCGCCAGGGGCGTCCCGGGCCGGCACACCCGGGTCGACGGGGACGACCTGGTCGACAAGGTGGTCCATGTCGACCAGTCGCCGATCGGCCGCACGCCGCGCTCCAACCCGGCGACGTACACCGGTGTCTTCGACCACGTCCGCCGGCTCTTCGCGGAGACCATGGAGGCGAAGGTGCGCGGCTATCTGCCGGGCCGCTTCTCCTTCAACGTCAAGGGCGGCCGCTGCGAGAACTGCTCCGGCGACGGCACCATCAAGATCGAGATGAACTTCCTCCCGGACGTCTACGTCCCGTGCGAGGTCTGCCACGGCGCCCGGTACAACCGGGAGACCCTGGAGGTCCACTACAAGGGCAAGTCCATCGCCGAGGTCCTGGACATGCCGATCTCCGAGGCGCTGGACTTCTTCGAGGCGGTGCCGACCATCGCGCGTCACCTGCGCACCCTCACCGAGGTCGGCCTGGGGTACGTACGCCTCGGCCAGTCGGCCACGACGCTCTCCGGTGGCGAGGCGCAGCGCGTCAAGCTCGCCTCGGAGCTGCAGAAGCGGTCCACCGGCCGCACGGTCTACGTCCTGGACGAGCCGACCACGGGTCTGCACTTCGAGGACATCAGCAAGCTGATCAAGGTGCTGTCCGGTCTGGTCGAGAAGGGCAACACCGTGATCGTCATCGAGCACAACCTCGATGTGATCAAGACCGCGGACTGGGTCATCGACATGGGCCCGGAGGGCGGCAGCGGCGGCGGACTGGTGATCGCGGAAGGCACGCCCGAGCAGGTGGCGGCGGTAGGAGCGAGCCACACCGGCAAGTTCCTGCGGGACATCCTCGGCTCCGAGCGGATCTCCGACGCCCCGCCGGTGCCGGCCGCCCGTAAGCGGACCAGCACCCGGAAGAAGGCCGCGGCCAAGGCCTGACCGTCCGCGCAGAGCTTCGGCACGTAAGGTCGGGTCCAAGGTCGACTTTTCCTCACGTGCCGAAGCGGAGTTCTGCAAATGGCTGACACCACCGGATTCCCTCCCTGCCGCCGGGCCGTCCTGAAGGGCGCGGCCGTTGCCGGGGTCGCGGGGCTGGGCCTCACCGCGTGCGGCGCGGGCTCCGAGGACGGCGCCGACTCCACCGGGCCGACCAGCCCCGTGGATCTCGGCGCGGCCTCCGAGGTGCCCGTCGGCGGCGCCAAGCTGTACACCGCCGCGAAGGTTGTCGTAGCCCAGCCCACCAAGGGCGTCTACAAGGCCTACAGCGCCGTGTGCACGCACCAGGGCTGCGTCTGCGACAAACTGACCGGCACGACCCTCTCCTGCCCCTGTCACGGCAGCGGTTTCAACGCCGCCACCGGCGCGGTCGAGAACGGCCCCGCCTCCCGGCCACTGCCGTCCGTCGGTATTCGGGTCGAGGCGGGCAAGCTGGTGGCGGGTCCGTCCGCCTGAGGCCACGGGAATGTCATCGCCAGTCAGTAGGGTGGGGGCATGGCCGACCCCTCCAGCTACCGCCCCCAACCGGGACAGATCCCGGACTCCCCAGGGGTGTACAAGTTCCGGGACCAGCACGGCCGGGTGATCTATGTCGGGAAGGCGAAGAGCCTGCGCCAGCGGCTCTCCTCCTACTTCCAGGACATCGCGAACCTGCACCAGCGCACCCGCACGATGGTCACCACCGCCGCCTCCGTGGAATGGACGGTGGTGACCACCGAGGTCGAGGCGCTGCAACTGGAGTACTCCTGGATCAAGGAGTTCGACCCCCGCTTCAACGTCAAGTACCGGGACGACAAGAGCTATCCGTCGCTCGCGGTGACCATGAACGAGGAATTCCCCCGCGTCCAGGTCATGCGCGGTCCCAAGCGCAAGGGTGTGCGCTACTTCGGCCCGTACGCGCACGCCTGGGCGATCCGCGAGACCGTGGACCTGCTGCTGCGGGTCTTCCCCGTGCGCACCTGCTCCTCCGGGGTGTTCAAGCGCTCCGCGCAGATCGGCCGCCCCTGCCTGCTCGGTTACATCGGCAAGTGCTCCGCGCCCTGCGTCGGCCGGGTCACCCCCGAGGAGCACCGCGAACTCGCCGAGGAGTTCTGCGACTTCATGGCCGGCCGCACCGGCACGTATCTGCGCCGCCTGGAGCAGCAGATGAAGGACGCGGCCGTGGCGATGGAGTACGAGAAGGCCGCCCGGCTGCGGGACGACATAGAGGCGCTCAGACGCGCCATGGAGAAGAACGCCGTCGTCCTGGCGGATGCGACCGACGCCGATCTGATCGCCGTCGCCGAGGACGAGCTGGAGGCGGCCGTCCAGATCTTCCACGTCCGCGACGGCCGGGTCCGCGGCCAGCGCGGCTGGGTCACCGACCGGGTCGAGGAGATCGGCACCCCCGAGCTCGTCGAGCACGCCCTCCAGCAGCTGTACGGCGAGGAGCGGGGCGACTCGGTGCCCAAGGAGGTGCTGGTCCCCGCCCTGCCCGAGCCGTACGAGCCGGTCCAGCAGTGGCTCAGCGAGCGCCGCGGTTCCCAGGTCAGCCTGCGCGTCCCGCAGCGCGGCGACAAGAAGGACCTGATGGCCACGGTGCAGCGCAACGCCGTGCAGGCGCTCGCGCTGCACAAGACCCGGCGCGCCTCCGACCTGACCACGCGCTCCCGCGCGCTGGAGGAGATCGCCGAGGCGCTCGGCCTGGACACGGCGCCGCTGCGCATCGAGTGCTTCGACATCTCCCACCTCCAGGGGGACGACGTCGTCGCCTCGATGGTGGTCTTCGAGGACGGCCTGGCCCGCAAGAGCGAGTACCGGCGCTTCCAGATCAAGAGCTTCGCCGGGCAGGACGACGTCCGCTCCATGCACGAGGTGGTCTCCCGGCGCTTCCGCCGCTACCTGCTGGAGAAGCAGCGGACCGGCGAGTGGGTCGACGGGAACGGCGACGGCGCCGACGCCGCCGGTGCGGCGGACGGCGGCCCGGAGGTCGCGGGCGGCCCCATCGACCCGGATACCGGCAGGCCCCGCAAGTTCGCCTACCCGCCGCAACTGGTCGTCGTCGACGGCGGGGCGCCGCAGGTCGCGGCGGCCCGGCGGGCCCTGGAGGAACTGGGCGTGGAGGAGGTCGCCGTCTGCGGTCTCGCCAAGCGCCTGGAGGAGGTCTGGCTGCCCGGCGAGGACGACCCGGTCATCCTGCCGCGCACCAGCGAGGGCCTCTACCTGCTGCAGCGCGTCCGTGACGAGGCGCACCGCTTCGCCATCGCCTACCAGCGCAGCAAGCGGTCCAAGTCGATGAAGGCCGGTGCCCTGGACTCCGTCCCGGGCCTGGGCGAGAGCCGGCGGCAGGCGCTGCTGAAGCACTTCGGCTCGCTCAAGCGGCTGCGTGCGGCGACCGTCGAGCAGATCTGCGAGGTGCCCGGTGTGGGCCGGCGCACCGCGGAGGCGGTGCTCGTTGCCCTGGCCGGTGCCACCCCGGCCGGGCCGGCGGTGAACACGGCCACCGGAGAGATCATTGAGGAAGAAGAGGGGACGGCCGGTCCGGTGACCGTCTCCGCCGAACGGGGGAAGGGATCATGAACGAGAACGACGGAGGCGGATCACAGGTGACGACGGGCGGAGCGGGAGAGGCCGCGGAGGCGATCCCCGAACTCGTGATCATCTCGGGCATGTCCGGCGCCGGCCGCAGCCACGCCGCCAAGTGCCTGGAGGACCTCGGCTGGTTCGTCGTGGACAACCTGCCGCCGGCCCTCATTCCCACCATGGTGGACCTCGGCGCCCGCTCCCAGGGCAACGTGGCCCGGATCGCCGTCGTCGTGGACGTCCGCGGCCGGCGGTTCTTCGACAACCTGCGCGACTCCCTGGCGGACCTGGAGACCAAGGGCGTCAAGCGCCGCGTGCTCTTCCTGGAGGCCTCCGACGACACGCTGGTGCGCCGCTTCGAGTCCGTCCGCCGTCCCCACCCGCTGCAGGGCGACGGCCGGATCGTGGACGGCATCGCCAAGGAGCGCGAGCTGCTCAGCGAGCTGCGCGGCGACGCGGACCTGGTGATCGACACCTCCAGCCTCAACGTCCACGAACTGCGCGCCAAGATGGACGCCCAGTTCGCCGGCGAGGAGGAGCCGGAGCTGCGGGCCACGGTGATGTCCTTCGGCTTCAAGTACGGGCTCCCCGTCGACGCCGACCTCGTCGCCGACTGCCGCTTCCTGCCCAACCCGCACTGGGTCCCGGAGCTGCGTCCCTTCACCGGGCTCAACGACGAGGTCGCCACCTACGTCTTCAACCAGCCCGGCGCCAAGGAGTTCCTTGACCGGTACGCGGAGTTGCTGCACATCGTCAACGCGGGCTACCGGCGCGAGGGCAAGCGGTACGTGACCATCGCCGTCGGCTGCACCGGCGGCAAGCACCGGAGTGTGGCCATGTCCGAGCGGCTCGCCGCCCGGCTGTCCGCCGACGGAGTGGAGACGGTGGTCGTCCACCGGGACATGGGGCGCGAGTGAGGAAGACGACTCGGCGCTTGCGCCGGTCGGCACAACGCAGCGGCGCGGCGCCGAAGGTCGTGGCGCTCGGGGGCGGCCACGGACTGGCCGCCTCGCTCTCGGCGCTGCGCCGGATCACCCAGGACCTGACCGCCGTCGTCACCGTCGCCGACGACGGCGGCTCCAGCGGCCGCCTCCGGCAGGAGATGGGCGTACTGCCCCCCGGCGACCTGCGCAAGGCGCTCGCGGCGCTGTGCGGTGACGACGACTGGGGCCGGACCTGGTCGCAGGTCATCCAGCACCGCTTCGTCAGCCAGGGCGACCTGCACGGCCACGCGGTGGGCAATCTGCTGATCGTGGCGCTGTGGGAGCACCTCGGCGACCCGGTCGCCGCCCTGGAGTGGGTGGGCCGGCTGCTCGGCGCGCACGGCCGGGTGCTGCCGATGTCGGCCGTGCCGCTGGAGCTCACGGCGACCGTGCGCGGGCACGACCCGGAGAAGCCGGACGAGGTCTCCACCGTGCACGGCCAGGCGACCGTCGCGCTCACCCCCGGTGAGGTGCAGGAGGTCCAGCTGGTCCCGAACGACCCGCCGGCCGTTCCGGAGGCCGTGCAGTCCGTGCTGGACGCCGACTGGGTGGTGTTGGGACCCGGTTCCTGGTTCTCCTCGGTGATACCCCACCTCCTGGTGCCGGATCTGGTGTCCGCGCTGATGGAGACCCGGGCGCGGAAGGTGCTCGCGCTGAACCTCGCCCCGCAGCCGGGAGAGACCGAGGGCTTTTCTCCGCAGCGTCACTTGGAGGTTTTGGCCCGACACGCCCCTAAACTCACCATCGACGTGGTGCTGGCTGACGACGCCGCCGTACCCGACCGCGGAAGCCTGACAGAAGCTGCCGAGCGGTTGTCCGGAACGGTGGAGCTGGCCCGGGTCGCCGCGCCCGACGGGCCGCGGCACGACCCGGAGTTGCTGGCCGCCGCGTTCGACCGGATTTTTCGTATGCATGGAAGGATCGGCCCATGGCGATGACGCCAGCGGTGAAGGACGAGATCTCCCGGCTCCCCGTCACCCGGACCTGCTGCCGCAAGGCCGAGGTCTCGGCGATCCTCAGGTTCGCGGGGGGACTGCACCTGGTCAGCGGTCGCATCGTGATCGAGGCGGAGCTGGACACCGGGATCGCTGCTCGCAGGCTGCGCAAGGACATCCTGGAGATCTTCGGGCACTCCTCCGACCTCGTCGTCATGGCGCCCGGCGGGCTGCGCCGCGGCAGCCGGTTCGTCGTGCGGGTGGTCGCCGGCGGCGACCAGCTGGCCCGTCAGACCGGGCTCGTCGACGGCCGGGGCCGCCCCATCCGCGGACTGCCCCCGCAGGTGGTCTCCGGTGCGACGTGCGACGCCGAAGCGGCGTGGCGAGGGGCCTTCCTGGCCCACGGGTCGCTCACCGAGCCGGGCCGTTCCTCCTCCCTGGAGGTCACCTGCCCCGGCCCCGAGGCGGCCCTCGCGCTGGTCGGCGCCGCCCGCCGGCTGCAGATCGGGGCCAAGGCCCGCGAGGTGCGCAACGTCGATCGCGTGGTCGTCCGTGACGGTGACGCCATCGGCGCGCTGTTGACGCGCCTGGGCGCCCACGAGTCCGTGCTCGCCTGGGAGGAGCGCCGCATGCGGCGCGAGGTGCGCGCCACGGCCAACCGCCTCGCCAACTTCGACGACGCGAACCTGCGCCGCTCCGCCCGCGCGGCGGTCGCGGCGGGCGCCCGTGTCCAGCGCGCCCTGGAGATCCTCGGCGAGGAGGTGCCCGAGCACCTCGCGGCGGCCGGCCGGCTGCGGATGGACCACAAGCAGGCGTCGCTGGAGGAGCTCGGCTCGCTGGCGGAGCCGCCGCTCACCAAGGACGCGGTGGCGGGCCGCATCCGACGGCTGCTGGCGATGGCCGACAAGCGCGCGTCGGACATCGGCATCCCCGGCACGGAGTCCAACCTGACTGAGGAAATGGTCGGCTGAGACCGGCCGCGAGGGGGGGCGTCGGCCACGCCGGGCCCGGTTACCCGTCCGTAGGGCGGGCACCGGCGGTGCCGATGTCACCGCTGCGTTCCGGCCGGGGTAGGGTCGTCCTTGGTCGGGGACATCCCATACGTCGCAGCCGGAGCGAAATGGCATCCGGCACATCAGCGAGGAGATCGGTTCGTGACGATCCGCGTAGGCATCAACGGCTTTGGTCGCATCGGTCGTAACTTCTTCCGTGCCGCCCTGGAGCAGGGTGCGGACATCGAGATCGTGGCTGTCAACGACCTGGGCGACACCGCCACCACGGCACACCTGCTCAAGTACGACACCATCCTGGGCCGCCTGAAGGCGGAGGTCACCCACACCGCCGACTCCATCACGGTGGACGGCCACACCATCAAGGTGCTGTCGGAGCGCAACCCCTCCGACATCCCGTGGGGCCAGCTGGGCGTCGACATCGTGATCGAGTCCACCGGCATCTTCACCAAGGCCGCGGACGCCAAGAAGCACATCGAGGGTGGCGCCAAGAAGGTCATCATCTCGGCGCCGGCGTCCGACGAGGACATCACGATCGTGATGGGCGTCAACAACGACAAGTACGACGCCGCGAAGCACAACATCATCTCCAACGCCTCCTGCACCACCAACTGTGTGGCGCCGATGGCGAAGGTCCTGGACGAGAACTTCGGCATCGTCAAGGGCATGATGACCACGGTGCACGCGTACACGAACGACCAGCGCATCCTTGACTTCCCGCACAAGGACCTGCGTCGCGCCCGTGCCGCCGCCGAGAACATCATCCCGACCTCGACCGGTGCCGCGAAGGCCACCGCCCTGGTCCTTCCGCAGCTCAAGGGCAAGCTGGACGGCATCGCCATGCGCGTCCCGGTCCCGACCGGCTCCGTGACCGACCTGGTCATCGAGCTCGAGCGCGAGGTCACCAAGGACGAGGTCAACGCCGCCTTCCAGAAGGCCGCCGAGGGCCAGCTCAAGGGCATCCTGGAGTACACCGAGGACCCGATCGTGTCCTCGGACATCGTCAACTGGCCGGCCTCCTGCACCTTCGACTCGTCCCTGACGATGGCTCAGGGCAAGCAGGTCAAGGTCATCGGCTGGTACGACAATGAGTGGGGCTACTCCAACCGCCTCGTCGACCTGACCGTGTTCGTCGGCGGCCAGCTCTGACAAGGGCTCTTCAGCCCGCCATGCCATGAGGACAGGGTCCGAACGACGCAGTGTCGTCCGGGCCCTGTCCCATGACCTTTCCATGACTGCCCCATGACGCGAGCGCCGTGCCGGTACGCCGGCGGGGCCGAGGCAGGAGAGTCCTCACCATGAAGACGATCGACGAACTCATCGACGAGGGGGTCGGCGGCAAGCGGGTCTTCGTCCGCGCCGACCTCAATGTGCCGCTGTCCGGCGACACGATCACCGACGACGGCCGCATCCGCGCCGTCGTGCCGACCATCGCCAAGCTGGCCGGGGCCGGCGCCAAGGTGGTCGTCACCTCCCACCTGGGCCGCCCCAAGGGCGCGCCCGACCCGCAGTTCTCGCTGGCGCCGGTCGCCCGCCGGCTCGGTGAACTCCTGGGCACGAAGGTCGCGTTCGCGACCGACACCGTGGGGGAGAACGCCCGCGACGTGGTCGGCGCCCTTGCCGACGGCGGCGTCGCGCTGCTGGAGAACCTGCGCTTCAACCCGGGCGAGACCAGCAAGGACGACGCTGAGCGCGGCGCCTTCGCCGACCGGCTGGCCGAGCTCGCGGAGCTCTACGTCGGCGACGGCTTCGGTGCCGTGCACCGCAAGCACGCCTCCGTCTACGACCTGCCGGCCCGGCTGCCGCACGCCGCGGGCCTGCTGATCGCCACCGAGGTCGGCGTGCTGAAGAAGCTCACCGAGGACGTGGCCCGTCCGTACGCGGTGGTGCTCGGCGGCGCCAAGGTGTCCGACAAGCTGGGCGTGATCGACCACCTGCTGGACCGCGCCGACCGCATCCTGATCGGCGGCGGCATGCTCTTCACGTTCCTCAAGGCCCAGGGCCACGAGGTCGGCAAGAGCCTGGTGCAGGACGACCAGCTCGGGATCGTCGCGGAGTACCTGGAGCGGGCGAAGGCCAAGGGCGTGGAGTTCGTGCTGCCCGTGGACGTCGTCGGCGCCCCGTCCTTCCCCGACCTGAAGAACCCGGTCGCCGGCAACCCCGTGACCGTCCCCGTCGACGCCTTCCCCGGCGACCTGATGGGCCTCGACATCGGTCCGGAGACCCGCAAGCTCTTCGCTTCGAAGCTCGCCGACACGGCCACCGTCTTCTGGAACGGGCCCATGGGCGTCTTCGAGCACCCCGACTACGCCGAGGGCACCCGCGCGGTCGCCCAGGCCCTCCTCGACAGCCCCGCGTTCACCGTCGTCGGCGGCGGCGACTCCGCCGCGGCCGTGCGCATCCTGGGCTTCGACGAGAACGCCTTCGGCCACATCTCGACCGGTGGCGGCGCGAGCCTCGAGTACCTCGAGGGCAAGACGCTCCCCGGCCTCGCCGCACTGGAGGACTGACCGATGACCCCGCGCACGCCGATCATGGCGGGCAACTGGAAGATGAACCTCAACCACCTCGAGGCTCTCGCCCACGTCCAGAAGCTCGCTTTCGCGCTCAACGAGAAGGACTTCGACGCCGTCGAGGTCGTCGTCCTGCCGCCGTTCACCGACCTCAGGGGCGTGCAGACCCTGATCGAGGCGGACAAGCTGAAGATCAAGTACGGTGCGCAGGACCTGTCCGCGCACGAGTCCGGCGCGTACACCGGTGAGGTCTCCGGCTCGATGCTCGCCAAGCTGAAGTGCTCGTACGTGGTCATCGGCCACTCCGAGCGCCGCCAGTACCACGGCGAGAACGAGGAGATCGTCAACGCCAAGGTCAAGGCCGCCCTCCGGCACGACCTGACCCCCATCGTCTGCGTCGGCGAGGGCCTGGACGTCCGCAAGGCCGGCAACCAGGTGTCCTTCACCCTCGCCCAGCTCGACGGTGCCCTGAAGGACATCCCGGCCGAGCAGGCGAAGACCCTGGTCATCGCGTACGAGCCGGTGTGGGCCATCGGCACCGGCGAGGTCGCCACCCCCGAGGACGCCCAGGAGGTCTGCGGGGCGATCCGCGGACGGCTTGCCGAGCTGTACGACCAGGAGCTGGCCGACGCGGTCCGCATCCAGTACGGCGGCTCCGTGAAGAGCGGCAACGTCGCGGCGATCATGGCGCAGCCCGACGTGGACGGCGCCCTGGTGGGCGGCGCGTCGCTCGACGCGGAGGAGTTCGTCAAGATCGTCCGTTTCCGCGACCAGTAACGCGATCACGCGTTCCCACGGGCAGTAGGCTGTCGGGCCCTGCCCGAAGTACTCTGTCGGGGGCCGGAGGGCTGCACGCCAGCCGACCGGCCCCCGCCTCGTCCTAGGTCACCGAGAGAGTTGGTCCAGCTGTGGTCATCGGGTTCTCCATCGCCCTCATCATCTTCAGCCTGCTGCTGTTGCTGCTCGTGCTGATGCACAAGGGCAAGGGCGGCGGCCTGTCCGACATGTTCGGCGGCGGCATGCAGTCGTCCGTCGGCGGTTCCTCGGTGGCCGAGCGCAACCTGGACCGGATCACGGTTGTGGTCGGTCTGCTGTGGTTTGCGTGCATTGTCGCCCTCGGTCTTCTGCTCAAGTTCCAGAAGTGACCGACTCCCGCGTATCCGGGGAGAACTGACGCCTTGTCGCCGACGCGACTTATCATGGAAGCGCGTCTTGGGATACGGTGCCCTCTCCCCGCCGCCGCGGGGTGAACCGGTCTCCGTAAACTGGGCGACCTCGCAGCACGATCACGCAGGGAGTTACGACCGTGGCAAGTGGCAACGCGATCCGTGGCAGTCGGGTCGGGGCGGGGCCGATGGGAGAGGCCGAGCGGGGCGAGTCCGCGCCGCGTCTGCGCATCTCCTTCTGGTGCTCCAACGGGCACGAGACCCAGCCGAGTTTCGCGAGCGACGCACAGATCCCGGACACCTGGGACTGCCCGCGCTGCGGCTTCCCGGCCGGGCAGGACGAGGAGAACCCGCCGGCCCCCCCGCGCACCGAGCCGTACAAGACGCACCTCGCGTATGTGCGGGAGCGCCGCAGCGCGGCCGACGGCGAGGCGATCCTCGCCGAGGCGCTCGCCAAGCTCCGGGGCGAGATCTGAGCGGTTCCCGCCGCACGTCCGGCAGGACATTCACCACGGGCCCGGCCCGCGAACAGGAGATCCTCCTTTCGCGGTCCGGGCCGTCGCGTTCGGTCGACACTGGGTAACGGGACCGTATACTCGCGGTTGTGGCTCTGGTGATCGGCATCGATGCGGGCGGAACGCGGACCCGGGCGTATCTCGCCGACGCGGCTCCCGAGGGGCAGGTTCTCGGCGAGGGCGAGGGCGGACCCGGCAACGCGATGAGCGTCGAGCGGGTGGCGCTCACGCAGCATCTCGCGGACGCGCTCAGGAGCGCGGTCCCGGAGGACCGCAGGGGTGAGGTCACGGCCGTCGTCGGCGGCTTCGCCGGCGCCGCCCTGGACACCGGTCCCGAGGTCGGGCGGCGGCTCGCCGCCTCGTGTCTGCGGGCCGCGCTGGACAGTACGGGGATCGGCGCCCTGGATGTGACCGTCTGCGGCGACATCGAGGTCGCCTTCGCCTCCGCCCCGGGCGTTCCCGCCGACGGCATGGCGCTGGTCGCCGGCACCGGAGCGGTCGCCGCCCGGATCGAGAAGCGCCGCCAGACCCTGCTGGCGGACGGCAACGGCTGGCTCATCGGCGACGAGGGCAGCGGGTTCTGGCTCGGCCGCGAGGTGATGCGCGCCGCGGTGCGCGCCCTGGACGGCCGTGGCCCCTGGACGACGCTCGTGGAGGCCGTCCTGTCCCACTACCTGGACTCCCCGGGCGGCCCGTACCTGGCCCAGGAGCGCCCCAGCGACAACGAGTGCCATGTGCTGCGCAACCGTCTGGTGCCCTATGTCTACGCCGAACCACCGGTCCGGCTCGCCCGGCTGAGCCCGCTGGCCGTGGCCGCCGACCGCGACGGCGACGAGGTGGCCGGCAACCTGCTGGACGACGCCGCCGACGAACTCGCGGCGACCGTCGCCGCCCTGGACCCGCAGGCGGGCGAGCCGCTGGTCGTCACCGGCGGCCTGCTGGGCCCCTCCGGGCCGCTGCTGGGCCGCGTGTCGGCCCGCGCGGAGGAGATGGACCTGCACGTCCTGCCGGTGCGGGACGGCGGTGCGGGCGCTCTGGCGCTGGCCCGCATGCAGGTGCAGGGGGATTGACGTGGACTAGACCTCTCGTCCATCGTGGCCGTGGACATCCAGTGGATCACCGGACTCAGGGGGAACCGGCCATGGCCGACGACGTGACGACGAGTGCTGCCCGGTTCGCCGAGGAGGCCCGTGCCGCCATCGACCGGGTGGTCGAGGCGAACCACGACTCGGTGGCGGCGGCGGCCCGGCTGATCGCCGACTGCGTGGCCGCCGACGGCGTGCTCCAGGCCTTCGGCACCGGGCACTCGCAGGCCACCGCGCTGGAGATCGCGGGCCGGGCCGGGGGACTGATCCCCACCAACCGCATCGCGCTCAACGATCTCGTCCTGCGCGGCGGCGACGACCGCTCGGTGCTCACCGACCCCCTGCTGGAGCGCTCGCCGGGCCTGGCCAAGCGGCTGTACGAGCTGACCGCGCCGCGGCCGGGCGACCTGTTCGTGATCATCTCCAACTCCGGGGTCAACAACTCGATCGTCGACATGGCCCTGCACGTCAAGGCCGAGGGCCACCCCCTGATCGCGCTCACCTCCCTGGAACACACCCGTGCCGTGCCCGCGCTGCACCCCAGCGGCAAGCGGCTGGCCGACCTCGCCGACGCGGTCCTCGACAACGGCGCCCCCTTCGGTGACGCGCTGCTGCCGCTGCCCGGCGGCGGGGCGCTGTGCGGGGTCTCCACCATCACCTCCGCGATGCTCGTCCAGATGACCGTGGCCGAGGCCGTCGGCCTGCTCACGGCGGAGGGGTTCGAGGCGCCGGTGTACGTCTCGGCGAACGTGCCGGGCGGCTTCGAGCGCAATCTCGTCCTGGAGGAGCACTACGGCGAGCGACTGCACCGCGCGGGCGCCTGACCCCGTCCCACCTGTTCCGCCTGTGCCACCTGTTCCGCCTGGTCCATCTGTTCCGCCTTTCGGGCCCTCGGCCTGCGCGGACGGTGCGTTGTCAGTGGGTCCGGCTACGGTCTGTGACAGCTGACCGAAGACCGGTAAGGGTGGATCCATGAGTGGCATGAGCGTGCCGGCGGGGGAGCGCGCGCCCGCGTGGCGTGGCGGGTTCGGACGACTGTGGACGGCCGCCGCGGTCTCGCGCTTCGGCGACGGGCTCCGGGGCGCGGCCCTGCCGCTGCTCGCGGTGGGACTCACCGACTCGCCGCTGCTGGTCTCCCTGGTCACCGCCGCCGGATTCCTGCCCTGGCTGCTCTTCGGCCTGCTGGGCGGTGCCGTCGCCGACCGCGTGGACCAGCGGCGGGCCATGTGGGCGGTGGACGCGGTGCGCGCGGCGCTGGTGGCGGCCTTCGCGGTGGCCGTGTGGCGGGGCGCCGCGGACATCGGGCTGCTGCTCGTCCTGGCCTTTTCGCTGACCACGCTGCAGACGCTCTTCGACAACGCCGCGACCGCCCTGCTGCCCTCGGTCGTCCCCGGGGACGCCCTGGGGCGTGCCAACGCCCGGCTGATGACCGGCCAGACCGTGGCGGGCACCTTCCTCGGGGCACCGCTGGTGCCCGTGCTGCTCGGCCTGACAGCCGCCGCGCCGTTCGCCGCGGACGCAGTGACCTACGCCGCCGCGGCCGCGCTGGTGGCCTCGCTGCGGCGGCCCGCGCCCGTTCGGCCGCCGCGCGCCGTGGGCCGCACACTGCGCCAGGACATCGCCGAGGGGATACGCGCCCTGCGGCGGGACCGGGTCCTGCGGGCGCTGTGCGTGGCGAACACCGTCGCCAACACCGGAGTCGGCGCGGTCATCGCCACCCTCGTGCTCCTGGTGACCGGCCGGCTGCACGCCGGGCATGCCGGCTACGTCGCCGTCCTCGTCGCGTACGGCGTGGGCAGCGTGGCCGGGGGAGCGCTCGCCGGGCGGTGGTCCGCGCTGTTCGGCGGGCGCGGCCGGGCGCTGATACCGGGGCTCGCCGTCCAGGCCGGGTGCCTGGTCGTGCTCGGCGCGGCGCGGTCGCTCGCGGTCGCCGTCACCGTCATGGCGGTGTTCGGTGCCCTGGGCATGGTCTGGAACGTCAACGAGGCCACGCTGGTCCAGCGACGCACCCCCGAGGCCCTGCTGGGCCGGGTCAGCGCCGCCATGCGCACCCTGGCCGTGGCCGGGGCGCCACTGGGCGCACTGGCGGGCGGCGTTGCCGCGGGGGCCTGGGGCCTGGGCACCCCGCCGCTGCTGGCCGCCGCGTTGTTCGGATGCGCGTCGGTCGCGTTGACACCCGTCGTCACCACGCCAGAGGCCGGGGGTGAATCTCCTGCGGGCACAGGATCAACTAGTTTGGACCTGCAGCACGGAGGACGAGGAGAAGTGGACTGATGTCCGGAACCAACACGCAGGGCCGTACCCGTCTCGACCAGCGGCCGGAGTGGCAGGCGCTCGCCAGGCACCGCGAGGAGATGGGCTCCGCCCACCTGCGGGAGCTGTTCGCCGCCGACCCCGGCCGCGCCGAGCGCTACACCCTCCAGGTGGGCGACCTCCATCTGGACTACTCCAAGAACCTGGTCACCGACGAGACGCTGGACCTGCTGCGCGAACTGGCCGCCGCCACCGGCGTCACCGAGCTGCGGGACGCGATGTTCCGCGGCGAGCGCATCAACGTCACCGAGAACCGCGCGGTGCTCCACACGGCACTGCGCGCCCCGAAGTCGGCCGTGGTCGAGGTCGACGGCGAGAACGTCATCCCGGCCGTCCACCAGGTGCTGGCGAAGATGGCGGACTTCGCGGGCGCCGTGCGCTCCGGCAAGTGGGTCGGGTCGACCGGACGCCGCATCAAGAACGTGGTGAACATCGGCATCGGCGGCTCCGACCTCGGCCCCGCCATGGCGTACGAGGCCCTGCGGGCCTACAGCGACCGCTCGCTGACCTTCCGTTTCGTCTCCAACGTGGACGGCTCGGACCTGCACGAGGCGGTGCGCGACCTGGACCCGGCGGAGACGCTGTTCATCGTCGCGTCCAAGACGTTCACCACCATCGAGACCATCACCAACGCCACCTCCGCGCGCGAGTGGCTGCTGGACGGCCTCGGCAAGTCGGGCACCCGGGCCGACGCCGAGGACTCGCCGGTCCGCTTCCACTTCGTGGCGCTGTCCACCAACGCCGACGAGGTCTCCAAGTTCGGCATCGACACGGCCAACATGTTCGAGTTCTGGGACTGGGTCGGCGGCCGTTACTCCTACGACTCCGCCATCGGCCTGTCGCTGATGATCGCCATCGGCCCGGACCACTTCCGCGAGATGCTGGCCGGCTTCCACCTGGTCGACGAGCACTTCCGCACCGCCCCGCCGGAGCAGAACGTGCCCATGCTGCTGGGCCTGCTCGGCGTCTGGTACGGCCAGTTCTTCGACGCCCAGTCGCACGCGGTGCTGCCCTACAGCCACTACCTGTCGAAGTTCCCCGCCTACCTGCAGCAGCTCGACATGGAGTCCAACGGCAAGTCCGTGGACCGGGACGGAAACCCCGTCACCTGGCAGACCGGCCCGGTGGTCTGGGGCACGCCCGGCACCAACGGTCAGCACGCCTACTACCAGCTGCTGCACCAGGGCACGAAGTTCATCCCCGCGGACTTCATCGGCTTCGCCCGGCCGCTGGGCGAGCTCGAACCGCGACTGGCCGCCCAGCACGACCTGCTGATGGCGAACTTCTTCGCCCAGACCCAGGCGCTGGCCTTCGGCAAGACCAGCGACGAGGTCCGCGCCGAGGGCGTGGCCGAGGCGCAGGTGCCGCACCGCACGTTCCGCGGCAACCACCCGACCACCACGATCCTGGCGACCGAGCTGACCCCCTCGGTGCTCGGCCAGCTCGTGGCGCTGTACGAGCAGAAGGTCTTCGTCCAAGGCGCGGTCTGGAACATCGACTCGTTCGACCAATGGGGCGTCGAGCTCGGCAAGGTGCTGGCCAAGCGCGTGGAGCCCGCCCTGACCGAAGGCGCGGACGTCGAGGGCCTGGACGCCTCCACCAAGGGGCTGGTCGCCGACTACCGCTCCCTGCGCGGCCGCTGAGACACCGACAGCACCGGGACACCAAGAACGCCGGGCGGGCCCCTCAGGGAGGGAGCCCGCCCGGCGTTCGTGTTCCGGACCGTACGGCGACGTCTACAGCGACGCCGGCGGGTAGAGCTGCGGAGGCAGCTTCGCCGCCGCGGTGCGGTCCAGCAGCCAGAGCGTGCGCGACCGGCCGCGGGCGCCCGCAGCCGGGGCCTGGACCTCGCCGGACCCCGACAGGGCCACGGCGACGGCACCGGCCTTGTCCTCCCCCGCGGCCAGCAGCCACACCTCACGGGCGGCGCGGATCGCGGGGAGGGTGAGCGAGACACGCGTCGGCGGCGGCTTCGGCGAGCCGTGGACGCCGACGACGGTGCGCTCGGTCTCGCGGACCCCCGGATGCCCGGGGAACAGCGAGGCCACATGGGTGTCCGGTCCGACGCCCAGCATCAGAACGTCGAACGAGGGCACCCGGGCGTGGTCCTCGGGGCCCGCGGCCCTCGCCAGTTCCTCGGCGTAGGCCTCGGCCGCCGCGTCCGCGTCGTTGCCGTAGGGGCCGTCCGACACGGGCATGGTGTGCACCCGCGCCGGGTCGACCGGGACGGCGTCGAGCAGGGCCTCCCGGGCCTGGGTGTCGTTGCGTTCCGGATCGCCCGCGGGCAGGAAGCGCTCGTCGCCCCACCACAGGTCCAGCCGCGCCCAGTCGATCGCGTCCCGGGCCGGCGAGCCGGCCAGTGCGGCGAGCAGGGCGTTGCCGTTGCGGCCACCGGTCAGCACGACCGAGGCGGTGCCCCGGGCGGCCTGGGCGTCCACGACCCGCGTGATCAGCCGGGCCGCCACGGCCTGCGCCATCAGCTCCTTGTCCCGGTGGACCACGACCTGGGGGGCGCTCACTTCGCCGCCGCCCTCTTGCCGGCCGGGGCCTTGCGGCCCGCGTTCGAGGCGGCGGCCTTGGCGTCGCCGGCCTTGCCGGCCGTCGCGTCCGCCTCGGCGATCCGCGCCTCCGCCTCGTCGGGGGTCACGGTCTCCTCGGTCTGGGCCAGCCGGTCCACACCGAACTTGACCGCGGCCGCGTACGCCTCGTCCGGATCCAGCCGCCGCAGTTCCTCGGCGATCAGGTCCGAGGTCGCCCGGCGCTGCAGCGCCACGTGCCGGTCGGGCTGGCCGGGGATGGCCAGCTCGGCCAGCGAGCCGCTGGGCCGGTCCAGGCAGATCTCGCCCTCCGAGGTCGCCAGCCGTACGGCCGTGATCCCGGGACCCTCCGACACCTTGCGCCGGACGGGGACGCCCAGTCGCCGCGCGAGCCACAGCCCGAGCAGTTCCGTGCTGGGGTTGTCGGTCTCGCCCTCGACGACGGCGCCCTTGACCGCGGCCTGCTTCTGGTCCAGCGCCGCGGCGAGCACGCTGCGCCACGGGGTGATGCGGGTCCAGGCCAGGTCCGTGTCGCCCGGAGTGTAGGTCTCGGCCCGCAGCCCGAGGGCCGCCACCGGGTCCTCGGTCTGCGCCGCGTCAGTGATCCGCCGCTGCGCGAGTGCGCCCAGCGGGTCCGCCGCGGGGTTCACCGGAGCCTCGTCCGGCCACCAGACCACGACCGGTGCGTCCGGCAGCAGCAGCGGCAGGACGACGCTCTCGGCGTGGTCGGCGAGTTCGCCGTGCAGCCGCAGCAGCACGGTCTCGCCGATGCCGGTCTCGCCGCCGACCCGCACCTCGGCGTCCAGGCGGGCGCTCTTGCGCTCGCGCGCGGAGCGTCCGGGACGCTTGATGACGACCAGGATGCGCGACGGGTGCTCGCGCGAGGCGTCCGAGGCGGACTTGAGCGCGTCGTAGTGGTTGCCCTCGTCGGTCACTATGACGAGGGTCAGCACCATGCCGACGGCCGGGCTGCCGGTCGCCCGACGCGCTTTGACGAGCGCAGAGTTGATCTTGCTGGAGTTGGTCTCCGTGAGGTCGATGTTCATGGCCGGCGCCAGCTCCTGCCGTCTCGTGCGAGCATCTCGTCCGCCGCCTTGGGACCCCATGTGCCCGCCGTGTACTGCTCGGGCTTGCCGTGCCGGTCCCAGTACTCCTCGATCGGGTCGAGGATGTGCCAGGACTGCTCGACCTCCTGGGTGCGGGGGAAGAGGTTCGCGTCGCCGAGCAGCACGTCGAGGATGAGCCGCTCGTACGCCTCCGGGCTGGACTCGGTGAAGGACTCGCCGTAGGCGAAGTCCATGGTCACGTCCCGGATCTCCATCGAGGTGCCGGGCACCTTCGAACCGAAGCGGATGGTGATGCCCTCGTCCGGCTGCACGCGGATGACCAGGGCGTTCTGCCCCAGCTCCTCGGTCGCGGTGTTGTCGAACGGCGAGTGCGGGGCGCGCTGGAAGACCACCGCGATCTCCGTGACCCGCCGGCCGAGCCGCTTGCCGGTGCGCAGGTAGAAGGGCACGCCCGCCCAGCGGCGGTTGTCGATCTCCAGCTTGATGGCGGCGAAGGTGTCGGTCTTGGACTTGGGGTCGATGCCCTCCTCCTCCAGGTAGCCGAGCACCTCCTCGCCGCCCTGCCAGCCGTGCGCGTACTGCCCGCGCACCGTGTGCCTGCCGAGGTCGGCGGGGAGCTTGACCGCCTGCAGCACCTTGAGCTTCTCCTGCACGAGCGAGCTCGCCTCGAAGGAGGCGGGCTCCTCCATGGCGGTCAGCGCCAGCAGCTGGAGCAGGTGGTTCTGGATGACGTCGCGCGCCGCGCCGATCCCGTCGTAGTAGCCCGCGCGACCGCCGATGCCGATGTCCTCGGCCATGGTGATCTGCACATGGTCCACGTACGAGCGGTTCCACAGCGGTTCGAACATCGTGTTGGCGAAGCGCAGCGCCAGGATGTTCTGGACCGTCTCCTTGCCCAGGTAGTGGTCGATGCGGAAGACGTCCTGGGAGCGGAAGACCTGGTGGACGACGCGGTTGAGCTCCTGCGCGCTGGCCAGGTCGTGCCCGAAGGGCTTCTCGATGACCGCCCGGCGCCACGATCCCTCGGGCGGGTCGGACAGCCGGTGCTTCTTGAGCTGCTGCACCACGCTGGGGAAGAACTTCGGAGGCACGGAGAGGTAGAAGGCGAAGTTGCCGCCCGTGCCCCGGGCCTTGTCCAGTTCGTCCACGGTGGCGCGGAGCTTCTCGAACGCCTCGTCGTCGCCGAAGTCGCCCGGCACGAAGCGCATGCCCTCGGCGAGCTGCTGCCAGACCTCCTCGCGGAAGGGGGTGCGCGCGTGCTCCTTCACCGAGTCGTGCACGACCTGGGCGAAGTCCTCGTCCGCCCAGTCGCGGCGGGCGAAGCCGACGAGCGAGAAGCCCGGCGGCAGCAGCCCGCGGTTGGCGAGGTCGTAGACGGCGGGCATCAGCTTTTTGCGTGACAAATCGCCCGTGACCCCGAAGATCACCAGGCCCGACGGCCCCGCGATACGCGGGAGCCGTCGGTCCACCGGGTCACGCAGCGGGTTGGCGCTGCTCAACGTGGTTACGCCTCCTTCGGCGCCAGGCGCTCGAGCTCCGCCTTGGTCGAGTCCAGCAACTCGTTCCAGGACGTCTCGAACTTCTCGACGCCCTCGTCCTCCAGCAGCTGGACGACGTCGTCGTACGAGATGCCGAGCGCGCCGACCGCGTCGAGCTCGGCCTTGGCCTGCGCGTACGTGCCCCGGATGGTGTCGCCGGTGATCTCGCCGTGGTCGGCGACGGCCTCCAGCGTGGCCTCCGGCATGGTGTTGACGACGCCGGGGGCGACCAGCTCGGTCACGTACATGGTGTCCGGGTAGGCCGGGTCCTTCACACCGGTGGAGGCCCACAGCGGGCGCTGCTTGTGCGCACCGTCGTGCTCCAGGGCCTTCCAGCGGTCGGAGGAGAAGACCTCCTCGTAGGCCTGGTAGGCCAGCCGGGCGTTGGCGACGGCGGCCTTGCCCTTGAGGCCCTTGGCCTCGTCGGTGCCGATCTTCTCCAGGCGCTTGTCGATCTCGCTGTCCACGCGGGACACGAAGAAGGACGCCACCGAACGGATCAGGGACAGGTCCAGGCCCGCGGCCTTGGCCGTCTCCAGGCCCGTCAGGTAGGCGTCCATGACCTCGCGGTAGCGCTCCAGCGAGAAGATCAGCGTGACGTTGACGCTGATGCCCTTGCCGATCACCTCGGCGATGGCCGGCAGGCCCGCCTTGGTCGCCGGGATCTTGATCAGGGTGTTCGGGCGGTCCACCAGCCAGGCCAGCTGCTTGGCCTCGGCGATGGTGGCCGCCGTGTTGTGGGCCAGACGCGGGTCGACCTCGATCGACACCCGGCCGTCCTGGCCGCCGGTGGCGTCGTACACCGGGCGCAGCACGTCGGCGGCGTCCCGGACGTCGGCGGTGGTGATCATGCGCACGGCCTCGTCCACCGTCAGCCGGCGGGCCGCGAGGTCGGTCACCTGCGGCTCGTAGCCGTCACCGCCGGCGATCGCCTTCTGGAAGATGGACGGGTTGGTGGTGACGCCCACCACGTGGCTCTGGTCCAGGAGCTCGGCCAGGTTGCCGGAGGTGATCCGCTTGCGGGACAGGTCGTCGAGCCAGATCGCCACGCCCTCGTCGGAGAGGCGCCTGAGTGCGTCTGTCATGAGTCTTGCATCTCCTCGATACGTCGTATGCGTCTGTGCGTCAGCGGGTCGCGGCGGCGATCGAGTCGCGCGCGGCGGCGGCGACCGCCTCGGAGGTCAGGCCGAACTCGCGGTACAGGACCTTGTAATCGGCGCTTGCCCCGAAGTGCTCCAGGGACACAATCCGGCCGGCGTCGCCGACGAAGCGGTACCAGGTCAGGGCGATGCCCGCCTCCACGGCGACGCGCGCCTTGACGTCCGGGAGGAGGACGCTGTCGCGGTACGCCTGGTCCTGCTCCTCGAACCACTCCACGGACGGCATGGACACGACGCGCGCCTGGATCCCTTCGCCCTGGAGCTGCTCGCGGGCCTCGACGGCCAGCTGCACTTCGGAGCCGGTGGCGATCAGGATGACCTGCGGCCGGCCGCCCTCGGCGTCCAGGAGTACGTAGCCGCCCTTGGCCGCGTTCACGTCGGCCGGGTACGTCGGGACGTTCTGCCGGGTGAGCGCCAGGCCGTGCGGGGCGGGCTTGGCCGTGTGGCGGCGGGTGATCTCCGCCCACACGATGGCGGTCTCGTTGGCGTCGGCCGGCCGGACCACGTTCAGGCCCGGGATGGCGCGCAGCGCGGACAGGTGCTCGACCGGCTGGTGGGTCGGGCCGTCCTCGCCCAGGCCGATGGAGTCGTGCGTCCACACGTAGGTGGTCGGCAGCTTCATGAGCGCGGCCAGACGCACGGCCGGGCGCATGTAGTCGGAGAAGACCAGGAAGGTGCCGCCGTAGATCCGGGTGTTGCCGTGCAGCGCGATGCCGTTCATCGTCGAGCCCATGGCGTGCTCGCGGATGCCGTAGTGCACCGTGCGGCCGTACGGGTTCGCCTCCGGCAGCGGGTTGTCCGCGGGCAGGAAGGACGACGAGGCGTCGATGGTGGTGTTGTTCGAGCCGGCGAGGTCGGCGGAGCCGCCCCACAGCTCGGGCAGGACGGCGCCGAGCGCCTTCAGCACCTCGCCGGAGGCCTTGCGGGTCGCCACGGCCTTGCCCGCGGGGAACTCCGGGATCGCCTCTTCCCATCCGGCCGGCAGCTCGCCCGCCTGGATGCGGTCGAAGGTCGCGGCGCGCTCGGGGTTGGCCGCACGCCACTCCTCGAAGCGCTTGGTCCACTCCGCGTGGGCCTCGCGGCCGCGGTCGCCGACCTTGCGGGCGTGCGCCAGCACCTCGGGTGCCACCTCGAAGTGCTGCTCCGGGTCGAAGCCGAGGACCTGCTTGGTCGCCGCGACCTCGGCCTCGCCGAGCGCCGAGCCGTGAGCGGCCTCGGTGTTCTGCGCGTTCGGGGCCGGCCAGGCGATGATCGTGCGGGCGGCGATGATCGACGGGCGGTCGGTGACGGCCTGCGCCGCCTTGAGCGCCGCGTACAGCTTCTGGGTGTCGAAGTCGCCCGACGGGTCCTGCTCGATGCGCTGCACGTGCCAGCCGTAGGCCTCGTAGCGCTTCAGGACGTCCTCGGAGAAGGCGGTCGCCGTGTCGCCCTCGATGGAGATGTGGTTGTCGTCGTACAGCGCGACCAGGTTGCCGAGCTTCTGGTGCCCGGCCAGCGAGGAGGCCTCCGCGGAGATGCCCTCCTCCAGGTCGCCGTCGGAGACGATGGCCCAGATCGTGTGGTCGAACACCGACTCGCCGGGTGCCGCGTCCGGGTCGAACAGGCCGCGCTCGTAGCGGGCGGCCATCGCCATGCCCACCGCGTTGCCGACACCCTGGCCGAGCGGGCCGGTGGTGGTCTCCACGCCGGTGGTGTGGCCGTGCTCCGGGTGACCGGGGGTACGGGAGTCCCAGGTACGGAAGGCCTTCAGGTCGTCAAGTTCCAGTCCGTACCCGGACAGGAACAGCTGCGTGTACAGCGTCAGGGACGTGTGGCCGGGCGACAGGACGAAGCGGTCCCTGCCCACCCACGAGGCGTCCGCGGGGTCGTGCCGCATCAGCTTCTGGAACAGCAGGTAGGCCGCGGGGGCCAGGCTCATGGCCGTCCCCGGATGGCCGTTGCCGACCTTCTGCACGGCATCCATCGCCAGGACACGCGCGGTGTCGACCGCACGCCCGTCCAGCTCGCTCCACTCCAGCTCGGTGGTCGCCTCGGTGCTCACCTGAGAGGGCTCCTCTCCACATGTCATACGCCGGTGACGATGTGCACACCGGGCGTTGCCGAGCCTACCCCCGCAAGGGTGTGCGCCTTTTCGAATGTCGGCGCGACGGGCCCGGTCGCCTCGGGGAACCGATGCGCGGGCAGGCGCATTCCCACCCGGCACCGGCGCTGTCACCAGCGTCCCCCGCCCGGCCGCACTTCGCCTGTTGAAGCGACTCGAAGCCTGCCGCAGCCCGTTGAACCCCCGTTGAACATCGAACAGCCTCAGGTGACCCGGCCCTTGCGCCGGGGAAACGCCCGGGCGTCAACACGTGGCACCCCCGGCGCGGTCGGAGTATCCGCTACGTCTAGAGTGGCGTGGTACGCGCAAGCGGAGCCGCTTGCTGGACTTTTCCTCAGGGGTGTTCGTGACGGCCGTCGAATCCCGGCCCGCCGGAGCCATCGGGTCGATCAACGGTCACCGGCCGTTCGGTGCCCGTGTCATGGCCTTCGTGGCGCTGACCAAGCCGCGCATCATCGAGCTGCTGCTCATCACGACGGTTCCGGTCATGTTCCTGGCGGCGGGCGGCGTTCCCGACCTGTGGCTCGTCGCGGCGACGATGGTCGGCGGCTACATGTCCGCCGGCGGTGCCAACGCGCTGAACATGTACATCGACCGCGACATCGACGCGCTCATGCACCGGACGGAGCAGCGCCCGCTGGTGACCGGCATGGTCGCGCCGTGGGAGTGCCTGGTCTTCGGCATCGCTCTTTCGGTGGTCTCGACCGCGTGGTTCTGGCTGCTGGTCAACCCGCTGTCGGCGGTGCTGTCGCTGGTGGCCATCCTCTACTACGTCTTCGTGTACACCCTGGGGCTGAAGCGCCGTACCGCGCAGAACATCGTGTGGGGCGGGATCGCCGGCTGCATGCAGGTGCTCATCGGCTGGTCCGCGGTGCGCGACGAGCTGGCGTGGGCGCCCTTCGTCCTCTTCCTCGTCCTCTTCTTCTGGACGCCGCCGCACTACTGGCCGCTGTCGATGAAGGTGAAGGACGACTACGCGCGCGTGGGCGTCCCCATGCTGCCGGTGGTCGCGGGCAACGTGGTCGTGGGCCGGCAGATCGTCGTCTACAGCTGGGCGATGGTGCTGGTGTCGCTCACCCTGTGGTGGCCGCTCGGCGCCACGGGATGGTTCTACGCCGCGGCCGCCGTGGTGCTCGGTGCCTTCTGGCTCGTCGAGGCGCACGCCCTGTACGGCCGTGCCAAGGCGGGCGTGGTCGGGGCCAAGCTCAAGGAGATGCGGCTGTTCCACTGGTCCATCACCTACGCGACGCTGCTGTTCGTGGCTGTCGCCGTGGATCCCTTCCTCCGTTGATTACCGGCGGGTAGCATTCCTGTCATGGCAGACACCCAGGCAGTGGACACCCCGGTCGCCGACCCGAAGGCGCACGCCCGCGCCGAGCGGCGGGCCGCCCGGCTGGCCAAGCGGATCGACCGGTTCGCCGGCGGTCACGGCGGTGCCGAGGGCCAGATCGCGTACATCGGCGAGGCCGGCACCCGCATCGTGCTGGTCGGCGAGGACGGCGGCTGGGGCGACCTCGTCGCCCCCTCCTTCGACGTCGCGCGACGGGCCGTGGAGCTCTCCGGCATCACGCTGCACGAGTCCTTCGACGGCGACCTCGCGGCCAAGGTCCGCACGGGCCGCTACGAGTGGCGCCGCATGGCCGGAATCCAGATCGGCGGCCCCGCCAACACCTGACGCCGGGCCCGCCCGTTAGGACCATGGAACGGTTCCTGAACGGCGGGTACGAGGAGGCGTGTGCGGGTGGACGCGGAAGAACGGCACGAAAGGCGGCTGACGGCCCGCCAGGACGCGGCGCGGCTCACCGCCGACGGCGTACGGGCCGTCGCGGTCAGCTGGGTCGACAACGCGGGCATCAGCCGGGTCAAGACGGTGCCCACCGCCCGGCTCGCGGACGCGGCGCACCGCGGGATCGGCATGTCACCGGTCTTCGACGTCTTCACCTCCGACGACGTCGTCACCACCTCCGAGCACATCGGGGGCCCCGACGGCGACCTGCGGCTCTTCCCCGACCTCGACCGGCTCACCGTGCTGGCCGCGCAGCCCGGCTGGGCCTGGGCCCCGGCCGACCGCTACGACCAGCAGGGGCGGCCGCACCCCGCCTGCCAGCGGCAGTTCGCCCGGCGCATGACCGACCGGGCCGCCGCTCACGGCCTGGAGTTGCGGATGGGCTTCGAGACCGAGTGGACCGTCGTCCGCGACGACGCCGGTCCCGGGGCCGGCGACGTCGCGGGCCGCGGACCCGCATACGGACTGACCCGGGTCACCGAGCAGTCCGCCTACCTGCTCGCCCTCCACGACGCCCTCGACGCGCAGCGCGTGGACGTCCTGCAGATCCACCCGGAGTACGCGCCCGGGCAGTTCGAAATCTCCACCGCGCCCGCCGGCCCCGTCGGGGCGGCCGACGACCTCGTCCTGGTCCGCGAGACCGTACGGGCCGTCAGCGCGGCCCACGGTCTGCGCGCCTCATTCGCCCCCACCGTCGTCGCCGGCCAGGTCGGCAACGGCTGCCACCTGCACCTGAGCCTGCGCGAGCACGGGCACAACCTGCACCGCGACCCCATCGGCCGGTACGGTCTGGCCGCGACCGCTGACAGCTTCCTCGGCGCCGTCCTGGACGCGCTGCCCGCGCTGTGCGCCATCGGGGCGCCCTCCCCGGCGAGCTATCTGCGCCTGGTCCCCTCGCACTGGGCCGGCGCGCACCGCTGCTGGGGCGTGGAGAACCGCGAGGCGGCGCTGCGCCTGGTGGTCGGCGAGCCCGACGACCCCGACGGCGGGCACGCCGAGCTCAAGCCCTTCGACGCGGCCGCCAACCCCTACCTGGTGGCCGGCGCCGTCATCGCGGCGGGCCTGCGGGGCGTGCTCGACGGCGGACCGGCACTGCCGGAGCCCGTGACCGGCGATCCGGCCGGGCGCGGCGACCTGGAGCGGCTGCCGACGTCGCTGGCCGAGGCCGTCGGGCACTTCGTCCGCGACGACGCGCTGCGCGAGGCGCTCGGCGAGGAACTGTGCGGCGCGATCGTGGCCGTGCGGCGGGCCGAGTCCGAGGCACTGGCCGAACTCGGGCCCGAGGAGCTCGCCGAGGCCACCCGGTGGCGCTGGTGATCGAGCTGCCGCCGCTGGTCGACCAGCACTGCCACGGCGTCGTCCGGGGCGACCTCGGCATCGCCTCCTTCGAGACGTTTCTCACGGAGTCCGACGCGCCCGCAGCGCCCGGCACCACCTTCTTCGACACCCAGACCGGCTTCGCCGTGCGCCGCTGGTGCCCGCCGCTGCTCGGGCTGGAGCCGCACTGCCCGCCGGCCCACTACCTGGCGCGGCGGCGGGAGCTCGGCGCGTACGAGACGGCGCGGCTGCTGCTGCGGGGCACCGGCATCGGGACGTACCTGGTGGACACCGGGCTGCCCGGCGACCTGATGACGCCGGAGGAACTGGCCGCGGCGGGCGGCGGCGCGGAGGCCCACGAGATCGTCCGGCTGGAGCGGCTCGCGGAGCGGGTCGCCGACACCAGCGCCGGCGGGGAGGCGTACGCCTCCGGTGTCGCGGAGGCCGTCCACGAGGCGGCGTCGACCGCGCTCGGCTTCAAGTCGATCGCCGCCTACCGCCACGGCCTCGCCCTGGCCCCCGAACCCCCGGACCCCGCGGACGTGGTGCGCGCCGCCGCGGCCTGGCTCGAAGCGCGGCACGAACACGGCAGCCGGCTCACCGACCCCGTGCTGATCCGGCACCTGCTGTGGACGGCCGTCGCCACGGGCCTGCCGCTGCAGCTCCACACCGGTTTCGGCGACCCCGACCTGCGGCTCGACCACGCGGACCCGGCCCTGCTGACGGACTTCGCCCGGGCCACCGCGGGCCTCGGCACGGACCTGGTGCTGCTGCACTGCTACCCGTACCACCGGCAGGCCGCCTACCTCGCGAACGTCTTCCCGCACGTCCACGCCGACGTGGGGCTGGCCCTGACCCACGTCGGCCCCCGGGCGGGCGCGGTGCTCGCGGAGTTCCTGGAGCTGGCGCCGTTCGGCAAGCTGCTCTTCTCCACGGACGCCTACGGGCTCCCCGAGCTCTACGTCGTGGGCGCCGAGGCCTTCCGCACCGCGGTGCGGGAGGTGCTGGGGGGCTGGGTCGCCGACGGCGCCTGTTCCGCCGCCGACGCGCGCCGCGTCGCCGCCCTGGTCGCGGCGGACAATGCCCGCCGGGTCTACCGGTTGGGCTGACGCGGTGCCGGGCGCGTCATGCGGCGGGGGCGGGTTCCGGAGCGGAGACGGCCGCGGGTGCGGGGCGCGCAGGACCGCGGTCGACACCGGGGTGGAGCTCAGCGCCGTGGTGCGGGAGGTGCTGGGTCGCCGACGGCGCCTGTTCCGCGGCCTACGCGCGCCGCGTCGCCGGCCTGGTCGCGGCGGGCACTGCCCGCCAGGCTTGCGGGTTGGGCTGACGCGGTGCCGGGTCCGTTACGCGGCCGGGGCGGGTTCCGGAGCGGAGACGGCTGCGGGGGCGGGGGCGGCGCCGGGCTCGGTCAGGGGGCGTTCGCGCAGTGAGAGCAGGACGCGCAGGACCGCGATCCACACCAGGGTGGAGCCCAGCATGTGCGCGGCGACCAGGGCCTCGGGGAGCTTCGTGAAGTACTGGACGTAGCCGATGACACCCTGCGCCAGCAGCACGACGACGAGGTCACGGACCCGCGCCCGCGGCCCCGCCGGGGCGTCGACGGCGCGCAGCACGAACCACAGGGCCACGGTCAGCCCGCACACGACCCAGGCCAGGTCGGCGTGGAGCTGCGCGATGGTCTCCCACTTCACCTGGACGCGCGGCACATCGCTGCTGTCGCCCGCGTGCGGACCCGCGCCCGTCACCAGCGTGCCGACCGCGATGAGCACGGCGGAGGCGACGACCAGCAGCCAGGTCAGCTGCCGCACCGGCTTGCCGACCAGCGGGCGGGGACCCGCGTCGCCCTCGCCGGCCCGCTGCCAGGTGAGCAGCGCGACCGCGATGAGGGCGCTGGACAGCAGGAAGTGCGAGGCGACGGTGTACGGGTTGAGCCCGGTCAGCACCGTGATGCCGCCCAGCACCGCGTTGCCCATGACGACCCAGAACTGCGCCCAGCCCAGGCGGGTCAGCCCGCGCCGCCACGGCTGCGCGGCGCGCGCCGCGACGATGGCCCAGCCGACGGCGGCGCACAGCACGTACGTCAGCATGCGGTTGGTGAACTCGATCGCCCCGTGCACGCCCATGGCACCGGTCGCGGTGAGGCTGTCGGCCGTGCACTTGGGCCAGGTCGGGCAGCCGAGCCCCGAGCTGGTCAGCCGGACGGCGCCGCCGGTCACCACGATGACCACGCTCATCACGAGCGCCGCCAGGGCGGCCCGCCGGACCGTCGCGGGGGACGGGGTCCAGCGCTGGGCGATGAAGGCCAGCGGGTTTCGCACGGCTTGGCCTGCTTGGCTGAGATTCGGCACGGCCACCATCGTAGGCGCCCCCTTGTGCAATCCTTCACGAGGGGGACGGCCAGGGGGAGGGGATCGGGCCATGAGCGGGGTCGACCGGCGGAAACTGATCTACGGGGGCGCCGCCGCGGCGTTGACGGGCATCGGCGCGACCGCCTGCAGCGCGGCCGGTACGCCCGCCGCCGAGGCCGTGCCGCGGCCGAGGAGCACCACCCACCCCGGTGTGGTCGACGTCGTCGCCGACTTCGGCGCCAAGGGCGACGGCACCACCGACGACAGCCGCGCCTTCGCCGACGCCTACCGCTACGCCGAGTCCCGCCTGGACGACCACACCGGCCGTACGGTGATCGACGTCCCGCCCGGCAAGTACCTGATCACCGAGCCCGGCGCGCTGCTGGCCGGCGACAACCCCCGCAACCGGGCCAACGGTCTGCGCTTCCGGGGCGCCGGCCTGCGCATCAGCGAGATCGTCTTCGCGCCGGAGAAGGCCGACGGCGCCTTCCTGTGCGTCAACGACGACATGTGGCAGAACATCGCCTTCGAGGGCCTGCGCTTCACCTCCGGCACCCCCGGCGCCTCGTTCTTCTCCTCCTACTCCACCGGCGGCGCGGCGAACTACCGCTTCGGCGACTGCGAGTGGATGGGGGAGTGGGAGTACGGCATCGCCCTGGACGGCACCAACACCAACTCCGAGATGCGCTGGGAGGCGTGCCGGGTCGGCGGCGCCTACCGGAAGGCGTTCCTGTACTCGGGACTCTCCAGGCGCTCGGCCCATCCGGAGCAGCAGGACCAGTTCCTCAACTACTGGTTCACCGACATGAACGTCACCTACGAGTGGGGCAACTTCCTGGAGTTCCCCTACGGCGGCTCCGTCACCTGCCGCGCCGGGAGCTACGTCGTCACCGGCCGCCGCCCGGAACCGCACCCCGACTACGGGTACGAGAGCGCCTTCTTCCGCTTCCCCCGGTCACAGCACTTCAGCTCGGTCCAGCGCTTCCACGCCGAGGACATCCGCTTCGAGCTGCGCGGCCCGGACACCGTCGTCATCGACTGCGAGTGGGCGGGCGGCACCGTCCACTTCAACGACTGCGACGACACCGCCAACGCCTTCAAGTCCTTCGCCCCCGGTCTGCGCGCCCACCGCTACACCCTCGGCCCGCGCGGACCCCTGGTCCGGTACGACTCCTGCCAGCTCACCGGCGCGCACCAGTTCCGCACGCAGGCCGAGGAGCGGCCACCGGTGTGCGTCCGCTACGACATGTGCCTGCTGGCGAGCCACGGTCCCGAGGACGGGTTCCTGGCCCTCGGCGAGGGGCAGGACGGCGGCTTCGCGCGCTTCGTGGACTGCGTCACGCCCGCGTGAGTCAGGCGCCCACGGTGCCGTCGACGCCCTCACGGAGGAAGTCGGCGTGCCCGTTGTGGCGGCCGTACTCCAGCAGGACGTGCACCATGACCATCCGCAGCGACACGTCCTCCCCCCAGCGGGGCTGATGCCCGGCCAGGTCGAGCGAGGCGGCCTCGCGCTCGATGCGGCGGGAGTTCTCCACCTCGGCCTCCCACGCCCCGAAGGCCTCGGCGCGGGTCGACGCGCTCGCGTCGTACGCCGCCTGGAAGTCGATCCGGTCGGACCAGACCATGGGGGCGTCAGGATCCTCGAACACCCGGCGGAACCAGGCGCGTTCGACCTCGGCCATGTGCCGGACCAGGCCGAGCAGGGACAGCGTGGACGGCGGCATGGACCGCCGGCGCAGTTCCTCGTCGGTGAGGCCCTCGCACTTCATCGCGAGCGTCGCCCGGTGGTAGTCCAGGAACGCGCGCAGCGTCTCGCGCTCGTCGCCGAGGCTCGGCGGTCCGACGCGGTGGTCCGCGGTCACAAGTGGGTCCCCCGTTCCGGTGATCATCAGGTCCGGAGACTACTCCCAGCGGAACCAGCGTGCCGCGGCGCCCAGGCCCAGCACCGCCCAGACGGCGAGGATGCCGAGGTCGCCCCAGGGCAGTCCGGCGCCGTGCTGGAGGACGTCCCGCAGGCCGTCCGACAGGGCGGAGACCGGCAGCAGTTCGAGCACGGAGCGGACGCCGTCCGGGAACCTGTCCAGCGGCACGACGACCCCGCCGCACACGAGCAGCAGGAGGAAGACCAGGTTGGCGGCGGCCAGCGTGGCCTCCGCCTTGAGGGTGCCGGCCATGAGCAGGCCGAGTCCGGAGAACGCGGCGGTGCCCAGGACCAGGAGCAGCAGCACGGACAGCGGGTCGCCGTGCGGGGACCAGCCCAGCGCGAACGCGATGGCCGTCAGCAGCACGACCTGCAGCACCTCGGTGACCAGCACGGACCCGGTCTTGGCGGTCATCAGCGCCCAGCGCGGCAGCGGGGAGGCGGCGAGCCGCTTCAGCACGCCGTAGCGGCGCTCGAAGCCGGTCGCGATCGCCTGGCCGGTGAAGGCGGTCGACATCACGGCCAGGGCCAGGACGCCCGGGGCCAGGAAGTCGACGGCCTTGCCGGCGCCGGTGTCGACGACGTCCACGGTGGAGAAGAGCACCAGCAGCAGGGTGGGGATGACGACGGTGAGCAGCAACTGCTCGCCGTTGCGCAGCAGCATCCGCGTCTCCAGGGCGGTCTGCGCGCCGATCATGCGGCCCAGCGGGGCGGAGCCGGGGGCTGGGGTGAAGGTCCCGGTGGCGGTCACGAACGCAGCTCCTTGCCGGTCAGCTCCAGGAAGACGTCCTCCAGGGTGCGCCGCTCGACCGCGAGCCGGTCGGGCATCACGCCGTGCTGGGCGCACCAGGAGGTGACGGTGGCCAGCATCTGCGGGTCGACCTTGCCCTCGATGCGGTAGCTGCCCGGGGTGAGCTCGGCCGCGGCCGAGTCGGCGGGCAGCGCCTTGAGGAGCGAGGCGAGGTCCAGGCCGGGGCGGCCGTTGAAGCGGAGGGTGTTCTCGGCGCCGCCGCGGCACAGCTCCTCGGGGGTGCCGCTCGCTATCACCCGGCCCTGGTCGATGATCGCCACGTCGTCGGCGAGCTGTTCCGCCTCGTCCATGAAGTGCGTGGTCAGGACGACGGTGACGCCGTCGGCACGCAGCTCCCTGATCAGGTCCCAGGTGACGCGGCGGGCCTGCGGGTCCAGGCCCGCGGTCGGCTCGTCGAGGAAGACCAGCTCGGGGCGGCCCACGACCGCCATGGCGAGCGCGAGGCGCTGCTGCTGGCCGCCGGAGAGCCGGCGGTACGTTGTGCGGCCGCAGGACTCCAGGCCCAGCCGCTCGATGAGCAGGGCCGGGTCGACGGGGTCGGCGTGCAGTCTGGCCGTGTGCCGCAGCATCTCCTCGGCGCGGGCGCCCGCGTACACGCCGCCGGACTGGAGCATCACGCCGATCCGCGGCCGCAGCGCGGCGGCGTCGCGCAGCGGGTCCATGCCCAGCACGCGCACGCGGCCGCCGTCCGGACGGCGGTATCCCTCGCAGGTTTCGACGGTGGTGGTCTTCCCGGCGCCGTTCGGGCCGAGCACGGCCGTCACGGTGCCCCGGGCGACGGACAGGTCGAGCCCGTCCACCGCGGTCTTCGCGCCGTACCGCTTGACCAGTCCGGTCAGCTCGACCGCGGGGTCCATTCGCATGACGGGCAGTCTACGAACCCGGCGGGCCGCTCCGGCCGGGAGGGCCGTCGCGGGTGCCGGATCCGGTCGGTGCCGTGCGGGCCTACGGGGCCCGTTCGAGGGTCGGGGGAGCGCCGCTGCCCTGGTGGGAGCCTCGCACGGGGGGTGGGCCGGCCGCAGCCGGGAAGATCGTTTTCGCAGGTCAGGTTAGGTTTCCCTAAGTGACACAGCCCACCGATCACCCAGTGGACGCCGCTTGCCTCTGCCGGATGAATTACGCAACACTGGGCTTGTGAAATACGGGTCCGAGGCTCAGGAGGAGCAGACGACCGGGGAGCGGAGCACCCGCAACCGGGTCGCCAGGTCCGTCCTGCTCCACGGGCCGTCGACCGCAGCGGACGTGGCGGAACGGCTGGGCCTGACGCAGGCGGCGGTCCGGCGTCATCTGGACGCCCTCGTCGCCGAGGGCATGGTGGAGCCGCGCGAGAAGCGGGTCTACGGTACCCGCGGCCGCGGACGCCCCGCGAAGGTCTTCGCGCTCACCGACTGCGGACGCGACACCTTCGACCAGGCCTACGACCAGCTCGCCGCGGACGCGATGCGCTGGATCGCGGAGTCCGCCGGCGGCGGGCCGCAGGGGGAAGCCGCGGTGTCGGCCTTCGCCCGCGCCCGGGTCGCCGCGCAGGCCGAGCGCTACCGGGCGGTCGTCGAGGCCGCCGATCCCGAGGAGCGCACGCAGGCGCTCGCCAGGGCGCTGAGCCAGGACGGGTACGCTGCCACGACGCGCGGCGCGCCCGCCTCCGCCGGTGAGCAGCTCTGTCAGCACCACTGCCCGGTGGCCCACATCGCCGAGCAGTTCCCGCAGCTGTGCGAGGCGGAGGCCGAGGTCTTCTCCCGCCTGCTCGGAACCCATGTACAACGGCTGGCCACCATCGCCCACGGCGACGGTGTCTGCACCACCTTCGTGCCGAAGGCCGGCCCGCAATCCCACAACGCAAGCAACGCCGGGAGGAACCCCGCATGACTGCCCCCCTGGAGACGGCTCACCCTGAACTCGAGGGTCTGGGCACCTACGAATACGGCTGGGCCGACTCCGACGTCGCCGGCGCCGCGGCCCGCCGCGGGCTCAGCGAAGAGGTCGTCCGCGACATCTCGGCGAAGAAGAACGAGCCCGAGTGGATGCTCAAGCTGCGGCTGAAGGGTCTGAAGCTCTTCGGGAAGAAGCCGATGCCGACCTGGGGTTCGGACCTCTCGGACATCGACTTCGACAACATCAAGTACTTCGTGCGGTCCACCGAGAAGCAGGCGGAGTCCTGGGAGGACCTGCCCGAGGACATCAAGAACACCTACGACCGGCTCGGCATCCCCGAGGCGGAGAAGCAGCGCCTGGTCGCCGGTGTCGCCGCGCAGTACGAGTCCGAGGTCGTCTACCACCAGATCCGCGAGGACCTGGAGGAGCAGGGCGTCATCTTCCTGGACACCGACACCGCGCTCAAGGAGCACCCGGAGCTCTTCCAGGAGTACTTCGGCACCGTCATCCCCGCGGGTGACAACAAGTTCGCCTCGCTGAACACGGCCGTGTGGTCCGGCGGTTCCTTCATCTACGTGCCGAAGGGCGTGCACGTCGAGATCCCGCTGCAGGCCTACTTCCGGATCAACACCGAGAACATGGGCCAGTTCGAGCGGACGCTGATCATCGTCGACGAGGACGCCTACGTCCACTACGTCGAGGGCTGCACCGCGCCGATCTACAAGTCGGACTCGCTGCACAGCGCCGTCGTCGAGATCATCGTGAAGAAGGGCGGCCGCTGCCGCTACACGACCATCCAGAACTGGTCGAACAACGTCTACAACCTGGTCACCAAGCGCGCCGTCGCGTACGAGGGCGCCACCATGGAGTGGGTCGACGGCAACATCGGCTCCAAGGTGACCATGAAGTACCCGGCCGTCTACCTGATGGGCGAGCACGCCAAGGGCGAGACGCTGTCCATCGCCTTCGCGGGCGAGGGCCAGCACCAGGACGCCGGCGCCAAGATGGTGCACATGGCGCCGAACACCTCGTCGTCGATCGTCTCCAAGTCGGTGGCGCGCGGCGGCGGCCGCACCTCCTACCGCGGTCTGATCGAGATCGGCGAGGGTGCCCACGGCTCCAAGTCCAACGTGCTGTGCGACGCGCTGCTGGTGGACACCATCTCCCGCTCGGACACCTACCCGTACGTGGACGTCCGCGAGGACGACGTGTCCATGGGCCACGAGGCGACGGTCTCCAAGGTCAGCGAGGACCAGCTCTTCTACCTGATGAGCCGCGGTCTGGAGGAGAACGAGGCGATGGCCACGATCGTCCGCGGGTTCGTGGAGCCGATCGCGCGTGAGCTGCCGATGGAGTACGCGCTGGAGCTCAACCGGCTCATCGAGCTGCAGATGGAGGGCTCGGTCGGCTGACGCCGAACCCGCATCTCCGCCAACTCCGGTACCCACGAATCGGTGCCCCTGCGGGGCCGTGAGCGAGCCGAAGGGCGCGCCGGTGCCGAAAGCGACGAGACCAAGCGAGGAACGAGCGCAGTGTCGAGGAGCGTCGGCACCGGGCCGAAGCGCCCGGAGGCGAGCGAACACAATAAGGCAGAAAGAGGCAGTAACACAGCCATGGCTGAAACCATCCCGGCCGCCGGTGCCACCACCGAAGGGGCCATCCAGGTCGGCCAGCCCCGGGACGCGCGGGTCAGCGCGCCCGCGTCCTACGACGTGGCCGACTTCCCCGTGCCGAACGGCCGTGAGGAGGAATGGCGCTTCACCCCGCTGGAGCGGCTGCGCGGTCTGCACGACGGCACCGCCGTGGCGACCGGTGGCGGCGTCAGGATCGAGGTGAGCGCCCCCGAGGGCGTTACCGTCGAGACCGTCGGCCGGGACGACGCCCGCGTCGGCAAGGCGGGCAAGCCGGTGGACCGGGTCGCCGCGCAGGCGTACAGCTCCTTCGAGAAGGCCGGCATCGTCTCCATCCCCAAGGACGCGGTGCTCACCGAGCCGGTGCGGATCGCGGTGCACGGCGAGGGCGGTGTGGCCTTCGGCCACCAGGTCGTCGAGGTCGGCGCCTTCGCCGAGGCGGTCGTGGTCCTGGACCACACCGGTGACGCCACCGTCGCCGCCAACGTCGAGTACCTGATCGGCGACGGCGCGAAGCTCACCGTGGTCTCCATCCAGGACTGGGACGACACCGCGGTGCACGCCGCCCAGCACACCGCGCTGATCGGCCGTGACGCGACCTTCAAGTCCGTCGTGGTCACCTTCGGCGGCGACCTGGTACGGCTGCACCCGCGGGTGGTCTACGGGGCCCCCGGCGGCGAGGCGGAGCTGTACGGCGTGTACTTCACCGATCGCGGCCAGCACCAGGAGCACCGCCTCTTCATCGACCACGACACCCCGCACTGCCGTTCCAACGTGGCCTACAAGGGCGCGCTGCAGGGCCAGGACGCGCACGCGGTGTGGATCGGCGACGTGCTCATCCGCGCCGAGGCCGAGGGCACGGACACCTACGAGCTCAACCGCAACCTGGTGCTCACCGACGGCGCCCGGGTCGACTCCGTGCCGAACCTGGAGATCGAGACCGGCGAGATCGTCGGCGCCGGCCACGCCTCGGCGACCGGCCGGTTCGAGGACGAGCAGCTGTTCTACCTGATGGCCCGCGGCATTCCGGCCGACGAGGCCCGCCGGCTGGTCGTGCGCGGCTTCTTCGCCGAGCTGATCCAGCAGATCGGCGTGGCGGACCTGGAGGAGCGCCTGCTGGAGAAGATCGACGCGGAGCTGGAGGCGTCCGTCGTATGACCACCCCTGGAGGCTTCGTCCGCGTCTGCGCGCTGAGCGAGCTGGAGGAGGACACGCCGAGGCGTGTCGAGCTCGACGGCGTTCCGGTGTCGGTCGTCCGCACCGAGGGCGAGGTGTTCGCGATCAACGACATCTGCTCGCACGCGAACGTCTCGCTGTCCGAGGGCGAGGTGGAGGACTGCCAGATCGAGTGCTGGCTGCACGGCTCGTCCTTCGACCTGCGCACCGGCAAGCCGTCCGGGCTGCCCGCCACGCGGCCCGTCCCCGTATACCCCGTACAGATCCAAGGGGACGATGTGCTCGTCTCCGTCACCCAGGAGTCCTGAGGCACCCATGGCAACGCTTGAGATCCACGACCTGCACGTTTCCGTCGAGGCCGAGGGCGGTCCGCGCGAGATCCTCCGCGGCGTCGACCTGACCGTGAAGCAGGGCGAGACGCACGCCATCATGGGCCCCAACGGCTCCGGCAAGTCGACCCTCGCCTACTCGCTGGCCGGGCACCCGAAGTACACCGTCACCGGTGGCACCGTCACCCTCGACGGCGAGGACGTGCTGGCCATGTCCGTCGACCAGCGGGCCCGCGCGGGCGTCTTCCTCGCCATGCAGTACCCCGTCGAGGTGCCCGGCGTCTCGGTCTCCAACTTCCTGCGCACCTCGGCCACCGCCATCCGCGGCGAGGCCCCCAAGCTGCGCACCTGGGTGAAGGAGGTCAAGGAGGCCATGGAGCGCCTGCACATGGACCCCGCCTTCGCCGAGCGCAACGTCAACGAGGGCTTCTCCGGCGGTGAGAAGAAGCGCCACGAGATCCTCCAGCTCGAACTGCTCAAGCCGAAGATCGCGATCCTGGACGAGACCGACTCCGGCCTGGACGTCGACGCCCTGCGCGTCGTCTCCGAGGGCGTCAACCGCGTGCGCGAGAGCGGTGAGGTCGGCACGCTGCTGATCACCCACTACACGCGCATCCTGCGCTACATCAAGCCCGACTACGTCCACGTCTTCGCCGCGGGCCGGATCGCCGAGTCCGGTGGCCCCGAGCTGGCGGACAAGCTGGAGGCCGAGGGCTACGAGGCCTACACGAAGGGAGGCGTATCCGCGTGACACCGCAGCTGCCGGGCCTGCTCGACACCGAGGCCATCCGCAAGGACTTCCCGGTGCTCGACCGGCTCGTCCACGAGAGCAAGAAGCTCGTCTACCTGGACAACGCGGCGACCTCCCAGAAGCCGCGCCAGGTCCTGGACGCCCTGAGCGAGTACTACGAGCGCTACAACGCCAATGTCCACCGTGGCGTGCACACGCTCGCCGAGGAGGCCACGGCGCTGTACGAGGGTGCCCGCGACAAGATCGCCGCCTTCATCAACGCTCCCAGCCGCGACGAGGTCATATTCACCAAGAACGCCTCGGAGTCGCTGAACCTGGTCGCCAACATGCTGGGCTGGGCCGACGAGCCCTACCGCGTGGACCGCGACACCGAGATCGTCATCACGGAGATGGAGCACCACTCCAACATCGTCCCGTGGCAGCTGCTCTCGCAGCGCACCGGTGCGCAGCTGAAGTGGTTCGGGCTGACCGACGACGGCCGGCTCGACCTGAGCACCATCGAGCAGGTCATCACCGAGAAAACGAAGATCGTCTCCTTCGTGCTGGTCTCCAACATCCTGGGCACGATCAACCCGGTCGAGGCGATCGTGCGCCGCGCCCAGGAGGTCGGCGCCCTGGTGCTGATCGACGCCTCGCAGGCCGCGCCGCACATGGTGCTGGACGTGCAGGCGCTCCAGGCCGACTTCGTGGCCTTCACCGGTCACAAGATGCTCGGCCCGACCGGCATCGGCGTGCTGTGGGGCCGCCAGGAGCTGCTGGAGGACCTCCCGCCGTTCCTGGGCGGCGGCGAGATGATCGAGACCGTGTCGATGCACTCGTCGACCTACGCGCCCGCGCCGCACAAGTTCGAGGCGGGCACGCCCCCGATCGCCCAGGCGATCGGCCTCGGCGCGGCCGTGGACTACCTGTCGGCCCTGGGCATGGACAAGGTCGAGGCGCACGAGCACGCCCTCACCGCGTACGCGCTGCGCCGGCTGAAGGAGGTGCCCGAGCTGAAGATCATCGGCCCGGACACCCCCGAGGGCCGCGGCTCCGCGATCTCCTTCACCCTGGGTGACATCCACCCGCACGACGTGGGCCAGGTCCTGGACGAGCACGGCATCGCCGTGCGCGTCGGACACCACTGCGCGCGGCCGGTCTGCCTGCGGTACGGAATTCCCGCGACCACGCGAGCGTCGTTCTATCTGTACTCCACCCCGGCCGAGGTCGACGCGCTGGTCGAGGGCCTGGAGCACGTACGGAACTTCTTCGGCTGAGGACGGACGGCGAGCCTGTGAAGCTGGATTCGATGTACCAGGAAGTCATCCTGGACCACTACAAGAACCCGCACGGACGGGGCCTGCGCGACGGCGATGTCGAGGTGCACCACGTCAATCCGACGTGCGGCGACGAGATCACGCTGCGCGTGCGGCTGGACGGCACGTCCATCCAGGACATCAGCTACGAGGGCCAGGGCTGCTCCATCAGCCAGGCCAGCGCCTCCGTGCTCAACGAACTCCTGGTCGGCCGGCAGGTCGACGAGGCGGTGAAGGTCCAGGAGGTCTTCCTGGAGCTGATGCAGTCCAAGGGCAAGCTGGAGCCCGACGACGCGATGGAGGACGTTCTGGAGGACGCGGTCGCGTTCGCCGGCGTCTCCAAGTACCCGGCGCGCGTGAAGTGCGCCCTGCTGAGCTGGATGGCGTGGAAGGACGCCACCGCCCAGGCTCTGGGCGATGGCGCGGCGAGGGAGTCCGCATGAGCGACAACGCAGAAGTCATGACCACGAAGCCGGCGAGCGAGGAGGAGATCCGCGAGGCCCTCTACGACGTCGTCGACCCCGAGCTGGGCATCGACGTCGTCAACCTCGGGCTGATCTACGGCATCCACATCGACGACACCAACGTCGTCACCCTCGACATGACGCTCACGTCCGCGGCCTGCCCGCTGACCGACGTCATCGAGGACCAGGCCAAGTCGGCCACCGAGGGCATCGTCAACGACCTCAAGATCAACTGGGTCTGGATGCCGCCGTGGGGCCCCGACAAGATCACCGACGACGGCCGCGAGCAGCTGCGCGCGCTCGGCTTCAACGTCTGACCCGCGCGGGACCGCGACGGCGGGGCGCCACTCCTCGGAGTGGCGCCCCGCCGTCGTATGTACGGGCGTACGCATCGATGTGTACGCTCGTACACATGGCATACGCATTGCTGGGCGGCGCGATCCTCGCCGAAGTGCTCGGGACGACCTCGATGAAGTACAGCGACGGCTTCACCAGGCTGTGGCCGTCGCTGGGCACGGCCGTCGGCTACCTCATCGCCTTCGCGTTCCTGGCGCAGACCCTCAAGACCCTCTCCGTCGGCACCGCCTACGCCATCTGGTCCGGGGTCGGCACCGCGGCCATCGCCGGCATCGGCATGGTCTTCCTCGGGGAGGCCGCGACCGCGGCCAAGCTGACAGGGGTCGTCCTGGTCATCGCCGGAGTCGTGGTGCTCAACCTCGGCGGCGGCCACTGATGGTCCGCCGGTACGACCCCGACCGCCGCCAGCGCATCATCGACGCCGCGATCCGGGTGGTCGGCGACCGCGGCATCGCGGGGCTCGGCCACCGCGCGGTGGCCGCCGAGGCCGATGTGCCGCTCGGCTCGACCACGTACCACTTCGCCACCCTCGACGACCTGCTGGTGGCAGCGCTGGCGCAGTGCAACGAGACGTACTTCCGGGAGGCCGAGGAGCGCGCCCTGTTCTCCGGCCCCGACGGCGACCTGGCCGCGGAGCTGGCCCGGTTCGCCGAGGAGGCGGTCACCCGGGACCGCCCCCGTGCGCAACTGGAGTACGAGCTCTACCTCGCCGCACTCCGCCACGAGGCGGTACGCCCGGTCGCCGCGGAGTGGGTGGACCGCATGGCCGGCCTCCTGGCCCGCAGGACCGACCCCGTCACCGCCCGCGCGCTGGCCGCGCTCGTCGACGGGATGTGCCTCCAGGCCCTGCTCACCGGCCGGGACATCGACCGCGAGGAGGCGCGTGCGATCTTCGCACGGGTCATCGGCGCACCGGATCGGACCCGCTGACCTATACCGGACGCGACCTGATCCGGCACCGCCCCCCGCGGCATTCGTGTCTTCAGGTGATCGATTCTTGTAGAGCGTCGATCGGAGGACAGTATGAAACAGGCGATGAAGGACATACCGAAGGTGGTGTGGCTCCTCGCGACCGGAATGTTCTTCGTCGCGGCGGTGAGTTTCACCTTCGTCTACCTCTTCGTCTACCTGACGGGCCCCCGCGGACTCAGCACCTCCCAGGCCGGCCTGATCGCCGGCGCCGGAGGCATCGGCATGGTGGCGGGCAATTTCAGCGGCGGCTGGTTCGGCGACCGCTTCGGCCACCGGCGCACGCTGATCACCGGCATGGTCGTGTCCGGTCTCGGCCTCGCCGCGCTGCCCGTGATCCCGACCGGCGCCCTCGCGATCGTCTTCCCGCTGGCCCAGTACGGCACCGGCGTCACCCGCGCCTCCAACTCGGCGCTCATCGCCTTCTCCGTCCCCGAGGGCTCCCGGAGGCAGGGTTTCGCCCTGCTGCGCTTCATGGCCAACCTCGGCGTCACCGTCGGCCCCCCGCTCGGCGCGCTGATCGCCGCCACCACCTCGTACGGCTGGCTCTTCGTCGCCGACGGCCTCGGCATGCTGGCGTTCGGTGTCTACGCGCATTTCATCCTGCCCGCCAACGGCAACCACCGGGCGAAGAGCAGGCCCCCCGCCGACGCCCCCGGCCTGTGGGCGGCGCTGCGCGCCAAGCCCGCGGTGCTCCTGCTGCTCGTCGCGATCCTGGTCGCCGACACCATCTACCGCCAGCAGTACTCCACCCTGCCGGTGTTCCTGTCCGACCACGGCATCGGCACCGGGGTTTACGGCGCGCTCATCGCCATCAACGGCGGCCTGGTCATCCTCTTCGAGCTGCCCGTCACCGTCGCGCTGCGCCGCCGGGCGCCGCTGCCGATCATCGCCCTCGGCATGGTGCTCGTGGGCGCCGGATTCGGCGTGCTCTCGGCCGGCCGCTGGTACATCGCCATCGGGGTCGTGATGATGATCCTGCTCACCGTCGGCGACATCCTCTACAAGTCGCCCTCCACCGCGTACGTCGCCGACAACGCCCCCGACCACCTGCAGGGCCGCTTCCAGAGCATGTACGCCGGCGCCTCCATCAGCGGCGTCGTCCTGGCCGCCCCACTGGGCGGCGTCCTGTACGAGAAGGCGCCCGGCGCCCTGTGGCCGCTGTGCGCCGTGCTCGGCATCGCCGCCGGTCTCGTCGTCTACGCCGCCCACCGGATGCCGGGCGAGCGGGCCGCCGCCGCGGAGCCCGACGCGGTCACGGCGACGACGCAGTCCTGATCGGGCAGGGCGCCGGGCTCCGGCGGCCCGGCCCGCTCCGACCGGTCCGGATGGCGGGCCGGTTGGGCAGGCGGGGGGACCAGCGACTAGCGTTCGACGCATGACTGACTCGACCGCCATCTCCCGCGCCACCGGTGCCGTTGCCGCAGGCCTCGCCACGATCGCCGACGACGGGACCGTTCTCGACACCTGGTTCCCCGCGCCCGAGCTCATGACGGCGCCCGGCCCCGCGGGGACGGAGCGGCTCAGTGCCGAGCAGGCGGCCGAACTGCTGGGCGAGAACGCCCCGAAGGCGCTCGGACCCGACCCGCGCCGTGGCGTCGAGGTCGTCGCGGTCCGCACGGTGATCGCGTCGACCGAGGACAAGCCGCTGGACGCCCACGACGCGTACCTGCGCCTGCACCTGCTCAGCCACCGCCTGGTGACGCCCAACGGCCAGAACCTGGACGGCATCTTCGGGCTGCTCGCCAACGTCGTGTGGACGTCGCTGGGGCCCGTCCCGGCCGGCAACATCGAGCGCGCCCGCCTCGCCGCCCGCGCCGAGGGGCTGCACCTGTCCGTCTACGGTGTCGACAAGTTCCCGCGGATGACCGACTACGTCATCCCCTCCGGCGTCCGCATCGCCGACGCCGACCGCGTGCGCCTCGGCGCGCACCTCGCCTCCGGCACGACCGTGATGCACGAGGGCTTCTGCAACTTCAACGCCGGCACGCTCGGCACCTCCATGGTCGAGGGGCGCATCAGCCAGGGCGTCGTCGTCGGCGACGGCTCCGACATCGGCGGCGGCGCCTCGATCATGGGCACCCTGTCCGGCGGCGGCAAGCAGATCATCTCCATCGGCGAGCGCTGCCTCCTCGGTGCCGAGGCGGGTATCGGCATCTCCCTCGGCGACGACTGCGTCGTCGAGGCCGGCCTCTACATCACCGCGGGCACCCGGGTCACCCTGCCCGACGCCACCATCGTCAAGGCCTCGGAACTGTCCGGCGCGGACAACCTCCTCTTCCGCCGCAACTCCACCACCGGCACCGTCGAGGTCCTTCAGCGCAAGGGCTCCTGGGGCGGCCTGAACGCGGTCCTGCACAGCCACAACTGACGGCCGGGCTGACCTGCTGCCGAGCTGTCGGCACTTGTCGACGTCGGTCGTCGCGGAGCGCCCTTCCACACGCCGGACGGCCCGGGAGGGCGCGTGCCGCAGTCACCGGCCCCGTTCCCCCGGGTTGCATGCCCGACGGGTCGGCGCAGTCCCTGCGACTCTCCCGGCTGCGCTCGCGCGGGAGCGCCCCGCGGCGCGTGGCTGCGGGGCGCTTTGCGAGGGGGGTCAGTCGATCTTCTGCCCGTCGTACGTTCCGCCCTTGCAGGTCCAGGTCGCCCAATCGACTGTTCCGCCGCCCTTCTCGCACTCACCCACGGTGGGGGCGGCGTGGGTGGCGGCGGTGGCGGTGGCGGCACCTGTGAGGCCGAGTCCGGCGAGGGCGGCCGTGGCGATGACGGCGGTGAGGATTCGTCGAATGCGCATGTGGTTCGCCTTTCACGCATTGCCTCGGATGGGACACCCTCAGCTTGATCTTCACCCATGTGGGTGGCGCGCCATGTTGCGCCATTCGGGTGACAACCCTGTGGGGTGCGGGGTCGGTGACGCGGCCCGCCGGACAGGCCCGGTGGGCGGTGCCGCGCGTGGCCGCCTCGCGGTCCCGTTCTCGGGGGATGGCCGGGTCCGGGCTGCCTGCGACGTGGCGGCACGGGCCCGGGCCACCGCCCGCGCCATGTGGCGTCACGCGGCCCGCACCGGCGGGACGGGCGGCGGATGACCCGACGGGATCACCGGGGCGGCGCGGCGGCACTCGAACCTATGGACGAATTCAAGCCGTCCCGAGCTGCTGCGGTCCGCGCGCCGGGTGATCGTGAGGCAGGGCGGGGCACCGAAGCCCCGGGCGATGAAGCGGGTTCCCAAGGAGCGGACCGCCTCCGTGAACGGCGCTCCGCCCCGACCGGGCCACTTCGGGCTCGGTGGCTGCCCCTTGCCCGCGCAACTGCTCGCCAGTGCGCGGCGTGCGCGAGATCCGAGGAAGAGGGCCTTCAGGCGGGATACGTAGCGGCCGGCTGCGGGGCGGACCTGCTCAACGGCCGGTCCGGGTGATCGGCACGGACGCGCATCGCCCAGGGGCGGACGCGTGGTGGAATGCGGGGGGTGGTGGCCCCGGTTCCGACGGGGCCACCACCCTCTGTGCCGCCTCTGTCCGGTCAGGCCGGTTCCGCCGGGGTCAGCGGTAGCAGGTGGTCACGAGGACCGTGTCACCGGCGTGGACGACCGTCGGGGCATGCGGCGACACCGCGACCACCGCGTCCTGCTGCTTCTTGCAGTCGGACATCCGGACCCGGGTGAAGGTGGGCGTGAGGTGGAAACGGACCAGCGCCACCCTGGCCCTCGCCGCGCTCGCGCCGGCCAGTTGCTCCTTGGCGGTCCTGCCGTCGCTGGTGCGGACGAGGAAGGTGGTGCTGTCGGCGCCGGTGCTCTCGGCCGCGGTCCGCACCGGGGTGTGCGAGCCGCTGCCGGCGGCCAGGGCGGTGCCCGCGCCGCAGGCCACGGCCAGGGCGGTGGCGATGCCCGCGATGGCGGTGGCGCGCTTGCGGCGAGCCCCGCGCTCGATGACGGCCGTGTCGAAGTGCGGCGTCTCGGCGGTGTTCACGAAGTCGTTCATGGCGTTCACCAGTTCCTGTTCGAAGAGTGTGCAGCCAGACGGCTGAGAATCGCGTGATCTCATCGGATTCCTTCCGTGGGCTGCTGCGGTGAAGGGCTGGAGAGTGCGGGGAACTGGCCTCTGAGCTTGTCGATGCCGCGAGCGAGCTGGGACCGCACGGTGCTGGGTGAGATCTTCAGGTCGGCCGCGATCTCGTCATCCGACAGGTCGTGGAAGTACCGCAGCACCACGACCGTTCGCATACGCATCGGCAGACCCTGGAGGGCCCGGACCAGTTGGTCCCTCGTGTCCACCTGCCCGTACTGGTCCCCAGGGGCGGCACGGTCGGCGCCGTCCTGGTGCGGGGCCGTGCGACGGAACCTCCGCCACCGGTCGTTGACCAGGTTCACCATGATCCGCCGCACGTAGGCCTCCGGAGCGTCCTTGGCGGCGATGGTGCGCCACTTGCGGCAGGCCCGCTCCAGGGTCTCCTGGACCAGGTCCTCCGCGGTCTCGCGGTTTCCCGTCAGGACGAGGGCCCCGCGGAACAGCACGGCCGACCGGGCGACGACGAAGTCGTGGAAGTCGTACTCCGACTCCGACTCAGACTCCGACTCCGCCGGCCCGGGCTCACTGATTCCGATACGGACATCGTGCTCGGTTGCCAGGTCCACATCCCCATCCCTTCCTGTCACCCCTCTCCGACGGGAAAGCGGTCCCGTGTGCTGCACGCGCATCGTGAGACCTGGGTCACAGTGCCGGGCCGCCGGAAGGAACGGGCCCGGCCGGGCGACCGGTGCGGACCGGGTCCGAGGCGGAAGGGGACGCCGTCCGTGGGGGCTGGTCGGGTCAGGGCGGGTTGACGTGGTCTCTGGGCGGACCGCCTGCTCGTCGGCAGGCCCCGGGCTCGGATGATGCCCAGGCTCGCCAGGACGCCGCGTCCCACAGAAGCGGCGGAGTCCGAGCCGCCGCTGAGCGGCGAGCCCCATGCGGGGTCGTGCCACGGGGCCTTCGCGGAGTGGTCGAGCAGGTGCCGCGCCGCGACCCGGGCGGTGTCCTGGGGTACGCCCACCGCGATCAGGGCGTCGCCAGCGCACCTGCCGCATCGTCGGGCAGGGCGTGGCCCCCGAGCCGGGGCCGCAACAGTAGGAGGCGGGCGGCCTGGTCCTGGACGCCCTCGGCCGAGGGGTCCGGGCTGTCGGCGACACGGACCAGTCCGGACCACGTCACGGAGGCTTCCTCGACGGGGTGGGCGCCGTGCCGGTCCCGGTGGGTCACCAGGTGGTCGACCCCGTGGTCGTCGGCACAGTTGCGGTGGACGATGACGACCGCGTGGCCGCCCGCGACCGGTATCCGGAACACCGGCCACCGGTCGGGGGCCGTGAGGACCTCCTCCAGGGCGTGACGTCGGCGCCGTCGTCGCCGAACCACTGCGGGACCGGGCGCTCGCCGTCCTCACCGTGACCGCACAAGCCCAGCAGGTGGTTCGACCAGAAACCCGGGAGGCCCACCAGTGGTTCCCCGGCGGCCGGCGGGCCGCCCTCGTATCCCTCGATCCGCACTCCGTCAGCCTGCCATCGCGCTGTATGGGGCAGTAGGTTCCGCGCAAGCGACGTGGTGGGCGCGGCCCTTGGGGGGCCGGGTGCCGCCCTGGTCCTCAGGCACGCCGACCGGGCGCCCCGCTCCGGCCGGGTCGGCCTGCGGGAAGGGGCGGTACCGCCGCCGGGACTCGTGCGGGCAACCGGTGTTCGACCGCGCGTCGCGGGTCCGGATCCGGCCGGGCCAGCAGCGGGTACCACTCGACGTCGAAGCGCGTCAGGCCCTCGACGGCGATGAACGCGGTGCCGTCGTCGGCGTCCACCAGCACGTGGTCCGGGCCGAGTTCGCCGTGGATCGGCAGCCGCGTGCCGCGTCGTCGAGGTCCCGGAGCGTGCCTCGACCTCAGCACCCGCGCGATGCGGCTGTCGCCGGTTGCCGGTCGTCGGCCCACTGGGCCTCCTCGACGGCGGCCACCCGGGCCGGGTCCCCGTGCGGGCCGTCGCGGAGAGCGACCTCCGGGAGGGCCCGGTGCCCCTCCCGCAGGGGAAAAGCAGGTGAGACGGTGTCAGGAACGTCAATCCGCAGGGGACGGTTGCGGTAACGGCGGGTGACGGACCGGGGAAGCGCGCCCAGGGGGCGCAGACGCGTCTAGGCTGGTGCTGCGCGCGAACGCGCCCCCCGAACACCGCTGTATTGGAGACCCCGTCATGGCCGCTGACCGCCTCGACCTGCCGCCCGTGAGGCTGCTGCCCGAGGACGAGCTGGCGCGGCTCGCGCTCGCCGTGCCGCTGCTGGACCGGGCGGTGCGCCTGGCCCGCTGGTCCGCGCCGCACGTGCTCGTGGACGCCATGGGAGAGCTGGCCGCGGAGGACCACGCGCGGGCGGTGCGGGAGCTGGGGCTGGAGGACACTCCGGACGGGCCCGCGGAGACGGCGCAGGCGTGGGGTGTCGCGGTCGACGCGGGTTTGGTGGACCTGGACATCGAGGAGCCGGACGACGACGCCCCCGCGGCGGAGCGGGCGGCGGCGCTGGACGAGCCGGCGGGTCGCGCGGTGCCCGGTGAGGCGCTGCGGGGCCTGGACGGGGGGACCCCGCGGGAGGTGCTGGAGCTCTGGCTCACCGCGGTGGAGACGGCGCTGTCCGAGGCGGCGACGCCCGACTTGGAGAGCCTGATGGACGAGCTCGGCCCGGAGGGCGAGATCGACCCGGAGACGCTGGACTGGGACCCGGAGGAGGAGGCCGAGTTCCTGGACGGCGCGCTGGCCAACCTCTACCTCTTCGGCGCCATGGAGGACGGCGGCGGTGAGGGGCAGGACGCCGTACCGCTGCCCGTGCTGGCCGCCTCCCTCGTCGTCCCGGAGGACGTGGAGGAGCCCAGCGACGACCTGCTGGAGGACGTCACCGAGGTGATGATGCGCCTCGACGACCACTTCCGGCTGCTGACCACCACCGGGCTGATCGACTACACGCCGCTGGACGAGGCGCTGATCGAGGAGGCGGAGTCCGAGGAGGAGTCCGGCGCCGCCCCGGTCGGCGTCGGTGACCTGCAGGAGATCGGGCCCGAGGAGGTCTCCCGGTACGGCCTGGTGCGGCTGACGCCGCTCGGTGTGTTCGGGGTGCGCGCCCGCATGCTGGAGGCCGGTGTGCACGCCCCTGCCGCCGGTGAGCTGGCGGAGGGGCCGGCGTCGGCCCTGCTGGAGGCGCTGTTCGAGTACCCGGACCACATCGCCCGCCGCGAGGCCGATCACTGGCTGGCCCGGCGCAAGCCGTACGAGGCGGCCCGCGAGCTGCTGGACGCCGCGCGCGGCGAGGACCGCAACGCGCCCGGCCGCCGGCTGGTGGCCCAGCAGACGCTGAGCCTGCTGGGGAACGAGGCCGAGCCCGCCCTGCGCGAGGTGCTGTCCGACCGTGAACTGGGCGGCCTGGCACGGGTGTGGCTCACGGAGCGGGACGCCGCGGACGTGCCCGCGCCCGACGAGGACATGATCTTCTGGCTGACCATCGACACCATCGCCGCCCAGCTCGACGCAGACGACGACCCCGAGCTGCTGCGCGAGCTCGTCACCGACCTGGTCGCCCGGCACGACGGCTTCTTCTCCGCGGCCTGGCGCGTCGACCACCCCGCCACGGCTGACGTCCTGGAGGCGATGGGCCGGCTGCACCCGGACAAGCGCCTGGCCAAGGACGCGCGCAAGGCGGCCTTCAAGGCGCGCTCCTCGGGGACCGCCGGGTCCTGATCCCGGCGGGCCGGCGCCCGAACGCCTCGGGGAATGGGCGGCGGAACGTCGCCCGCAGTTCAACTCCCGTTGGCCGCGGGGCGCGAACGTGAGGGGCGGCAGAGAAGAGACCTTGGGCCCGAGGAGAGTAACGATGCCGCTCACTCGCAGAGACTTCGCCAGGCGCACTGCCATGACGGGTGCCGGCGTCGCGCTGGCCGGGACCGTCGACGTTCTCGCGACCGCCCCCGGGGCCCTTGCGGCCGGGGCGCCGGAGACCGCCGGGGCGGCCGGGGAGTCCCGGCACCACGGGCAGCTGGGGTACGGCGAGCTGATCCCCGACCCGAAGGGCGTTCTGGCGCTGCCCGAGGGCTTCTCGTACCGGATCATCACCCGCACCGGCGTGACCACGCTGGAGTCCGGCGAGTCCACCCCCTCCAACCACGACGGCACCGCCACCTTCGAAGGTCTGCGCGGTGCCACGCTGCTGGCCAACAACCACGAGCTGGCCGGGGCCCGCGCGGACTGGCCGCACCCGGTGCCGCTGGCCGAGGGCCTGGTCTACGACTCCGGTGCCGCGGGCGGTGTGACCGTCGTCGAGGTCGCCAAGCACGGCGGCCACGTCGCGGAGTGGGTGGGCGTGGCCGGAACCGCCACCAACTGCGCGGGCGGCAGTACCCCGTGGGGCACCTGGCTGACCTGCGAGGAGACCGAGGACAAGGCCGGCACGCACGGGTTCTTGAAGGACCACGGCTATGTCTTCGAGGTCGACCCGTACGACCGCAGGGCCAACCGCGATCCCAAGCCGGTCAAGGCGCTGGGCCGTTACGCGCACGAGGCGGTCGTCGTCGACCCCAAGCGCGGCCACCTCTTCCTGACCGAGGACGCCTCGAACCCCAACGGCCTGCTGTACCGCTGGACCCCGCCGGCCGGTTTCCACCACGGCCGCGGCAAGCTGCGCGGCCTGTCGGAGACGGCCGGTGTGCTGCAGGCCTTCAAGTGCTTCGACTCCGGCGGCCGGTTCGTCGACGACCTCTCCCGCGCCACCAGGATCGGCACGGTCTACGGTGTGGACTGGGTGGACGTCCCGGAGCGCGACGCCAAGGTCACCTCGGTGCGCAAGCAGTTCGCGGCCGGCGCGGTCACCCGCGCCCGGAAGCTGGAGGGCATGTGGTGGGGCGACGGAGGTGTGTACATCGTCTCCTCCTACGCCCGTGAGGAGAGCCCGGGCACCGCGCACGACGGCGCCGTCTGGTTCTACGACCCCAAGCGCCGCACCCTGACCCTGAAGGTCCTGCTCGGCGTGAACCCGGACCCGTCGGCGGACGGCGCCTTCGACGGCCCGGACAACATCACGGTCTCGCCCTACGGCGGTCTGGTCATCGCCGAGGACGGCGAGGGCGTCCAGCATCTGTTCGGCGCCCTCGGCGACGGGCGGACGTACCCGATCGCCCGCAACGAACTGAACATCGGCACCGCGCAGGAGCCGGAGTTCAGCGAGTTCACCGGGGTGACCTTCTCGCCCGACGGCAGGACGCTCTTCGCCAACATCCAGGTGCCGGGCATCATGCTGGCGATCACCGGTCCCTGGCGGCGCCAGGGTCGAGGCGGTGCCTGCTGACCCCGAGTACTCCGCACCGAGGCGCCCGGCGGACCGTGCCGATCACGGTCCGCCGGGCGCCTCTGTGCTCACAGTGCCTTTGCGCCCGGCTTGACCATGCCCTTCACGGTGCGGGAGTCGACGAACTCGCCGAGTGCCGTCATCTCCCACTCGCCGGAGAACTGGCGGATGAACTTGGCCATCATCACGCCCGTGCGCGGCTCGGCGCCGGTCAGGTCGAAGCGGACCAGTTCCTCGCCGGTGGTGGCGTCCATCAGCCGGCAGTACGCCTTGGCGACCTGGTTGAACTTCTGGCCGGAGAAGGAGTTCACGGTGAAGACCAGTCCCGTGACCTCCGGCGGCAGCCCGCCGAGGTGGACGGTGATCGCCTCGTCGTCGCCCGCGCCCTCGCCGGTGAGGTTGTCGCCGGAGTGCTGGATCGCGCCGCCCAGGATCGTGAGCCGGCCGAAGTAGCAGGACTCGATGTGGTTGCGCTGGGGTCCGTACGCGATGACCGAGGCGTCCAGGTCGATGTCCTTGCCGCGGTAGGCGGGTTCCCAGCCCAGGCCCATGCGGACCGAGGCCAGCAGTGGCTTGCCGCCCTTGACCAGGGAGACGGTCTGGTTCTTCTGGAGGCTGACCCGGCCCTTGTCGAGATTGATCTTGCCGCTGCCGGGCGGGGCCGCGGGCGGTGCGGGGGGCGCGGCGGGTGCCGGGGGAGCGGGCGGCTGCGGTGCCATGGAGGGCGCCGGGGGCGGGGGCGCCATGACGGGGGCCGGTGGTGCCTGGGGCGGTGCCTGCGGTGCCTGCGGAGCGGCGGCGGCCGCGGGTTCCTCGTCCACGCTGACGCCGAAGTCGGTGGCGATGCCCGCCAGGCCGTTGGCGTACCCCTGGCCGACCGCGCGGGCCTTCCAGGCCCCGGCGCGGCGGTAGATCTCGACCACGACGAGGGCGGTCTCGGTGCTGAGCTGCGGCGGGGTGAAGGTGGCGATCACGGCGCCGGTGTCCGCGTCGCGGACCGTCGCGGTGGGCTCGGTGCCCGCGAAGGTCGCCCCCGCGGCGTCGGGGCTCGCCGTCACGACGATCTTCTCGATGTCCGCCGGGACGGCCGCGGTGTCCACCGTGATCGCGTCGGGGGACGCACCGCCACCGGACCGGTGGGTGACACCGGGGCCCGAGGGCTGGTTGTAGAAGACGAAGTCGTCGTCGGAGCGCACCTTGCCGCTGGCGGCGATCAGCAGGCCCGACACGTCCAGCCGCACGGGCGCGGAGACCTCCACTGCCACGCGCGCTGCGGAGAGCGGCACATTCGAGCCGGGTGTCATAGCGGTCATGTTCCGCTTAACGATCGTTCCGGGTTTACGGTTCCATTACCGAACGGAGTTTTCACGTGTCACGCATTGTGGTGATCAGCGGGGGCGGAACGGGCATCGGCCTGGCCGTCGCGGAGGCCTTCGCCGGCGGCGGGGACCAAGTGGTGCTGATCGGCCGCCGCAAGGAGGTGCTGGACGCCGCGGTCGAGCGGCTGGGCGGCCGGACGGCCCTGGCCCTGCCCGCGGACCTCACCGACGAGTCGGAGGCGGAGCGGGTCCACGACGTGCTCGCCGAACGCTTCGGGCGGGTGGACGTCCTGGTCAACAACGCGGGCGGCAACGTCGCCCTGAGCGCGGGCGAGCAGACCCTCGCCGAGGTGTGGGCGGGCAACTTCCGGGCGAACGTCCTGACCGCGGTCCTGCTCACCGAGGCGCTGCGCGACCTGGTCGCCGACGACGGCCGGGTGCTGCTGCTCAGCTCCCTCGCGGCGATCCGGGGCGGCGGCTCGGGTTCCTACGGCGCCGCGAAGGCGGCCCTGCACCCGTACGCCTACGACCTGGCGGCGGAACTGGGCGGCCGGGGCGTCACGGTCAACGTGATCGCTCCCGGCTTCGTCGACGACACCGAGTTCTTCGGCGGCCGGATGACGGACGAGCGGCGGGCGGTGCTGGTCGGCCAGACGCTGAACGCCCGGGTCGGGGTCCCGCAGGACGTCGCCTCCCTCGCGCACTGGCTGGCCTCCCCGGGAGCGGCCCACATCACCGCGCAGATCCACCAGGTCAACGGCGGTGCCGAGCGCGGCCGCTGACCCCGCGGAGACCTGTTCCGGCCGTGTGGCCAGTGGTGGGCGCGGCGCCATCCACCGCCGTGACGCGGAAGCGGGCCGCGTCCCCTTCCGGGATGTGCCGGAGTATCCGCACGTCGACGGGAGGCGGCCGGCTGGTCTTCGGGCGTCCGCCGGCCGGGATCGCGGTGCGTCGCACGGACGGCCCGGGGACGCAGGAGCTCCGCCTGATGTGCGACGGCGTCGACACGACCGTGGCGGACCCGGCCGCGAGGGCGCCGGGTTCACGCGGCCGGTCACCGGCGCGCGCTGGGGGAGCGCGACCGGGTTCCGTCTGCCGGGTGGCGGCAGGGTGGGCCGGTACGAGCCCCGCCACGAGCGGGCCACCGGGTCGCGGGGCCGTCCGCGCGCGGCGCGGACCGCCGGGCGGTCAGTGCGGCCACATCGGCGGGTGCGTGGTGAAGTGGCCGCCCAGGTGGGCGTGGTCGGGGTTGGCGGGGTCGAGCTCGCCCTGCTCGGCGATGAGCTTCGCGGCGTACGGCTCGGAGTCGTCGCGGGGCTCGTAGCCCAGGGCGCGGGCGCCGGACAGGTCCCACCACAGGCGGGTGTTGGCGGAGCTGCCGTACACCACGGTGTGGCCGACGCCCTCGGCGGTGAGGGCGGCGTGGAAGAGCCGGGCGCCGTCCTCCGGGCTCATCCAGACCGAGAGCATGCGCACGGAGGTGGGCTCGCGGAAGCAGGAGCCGATGCGGACGGAGACCGTCTCCAGCCCGTGCAGGTCCCAGTAGAGCTGGGCGAGGTCCTCGCCGAAGCCCTTGGACAGCCCGTAGAAGGTGTCCGGGCGCCGCGGGGTGTCGACCGGGATGAGGGGGTCGTCCCCGACCGGGCGGGGGGTGAAGCCGACGGCGTGGTTGCTGGAGGCGAAGACGATCCGCCGGACGCCCTCCTCGCGGGCCGCCTCGTAGAGGTGGTAGGTGCCCTCGATGTTGGCGTGCAGGATCTTCTCGAAGGAGGACTCCAGGGAGATGGCCGCGAGGTGCACGATCGCGTCGACGCCGCGCACGGCCTCGCGCAGGGCCGCCCGGTCGGCGAGGTCCGCGATGATGGCGTCGGGCGCCCCCTGCACGGGGGCCACATCGAAGAGGCGCAGGTCGTAACCGTGGGCGGGGAGGAGTTCGCGCATCAGGGTGCCCAGGCCGCCCGCGGCGCCGGTGAGCAGGATGGTGCGGGGAGCGGGCATGCGCGGGTCTCCTCGGTCGCCGTGGTCCACGTCCGTGGACGCCATTCATATGTATGGACACGCTAGAGAGCCCCTGGGGACCCGTCAAGAGACCACCACCAGCGGCTCTCTTCCTTGACCCCTCCATATGTGCTGCTTTAGCGTGAACGCGTTCATGAATATGGACATGGATCAGATGAGCGCACAGTCGCTGCCAGCTTGCAGGGAGAACGCGATGACCGAAGCCGTCTCACTCGCCGCGCGCCTCGACGGCCTGCTGTTCTTTCCCGTGACGCCTTTCGCGCCGGACGGAGCCGTGGACCTGGAGGCCTTCCGGGCGCATGTGCGCGCGGGGATCGAGGCGGGCGCGGGGGCGGTGTTCGCCTGCTGTGGCACCGGGGAGTTCCACGCGCTGACACCCGAGGAGTTCCGGGACTGCGTGGCGGCCGCCGTGGAGGAGAGCGCGGGCCGGGTGCCGGTGGTCGCGGGCGCCGGCTACGGCACCGCCCTCGCCCTGCGGTTCGCCCGGCTCGCCGAGGAGGCGGGCGCCGACGGGCTGCTCGCGATGCCCCCTTACCTGGTCGTCGCCGACCAGGCCGGACTGCTCCGCCACTACGCCGCCCTGGCCGCCGGCACCTCCCTGGACGTCATCGTCTACCAGCGCGACAACGCGGTGTTCACCCCGGCCACCGTCGTCGAACTCGCGCGCATCCCGCGGATCATCGGCCTCAAGGACGGCGTCGGCGACCTCGACCTGATGCAGCGCATCGTCAGCGCCGTCCGCAGCTCCGTGCCGGACCGGGACTTCCGCTACTTCAACGGCCTTCCGACCGCCGAGCTCACCGGCCTGGCCTACCGGGGCATCGGCGTCACCCTCTACTCCTCCGCCGTCTTCTGCTTCGCCCCCGAGATCGCCCTCGCCTTCCACCGCGCCCTGACCACCGGCGACGACACCACGGTGAACCGGCTCCTCGACGGCTTCTACCGGCCTCTGGTCGAGCTGCGCCAGCAGGGCCGCGGTTACGCCGTCTCCCTGGTCAAGGCGGGCGTACGGCTGCGCGGCCTGGACGTGGGCGAGGTGCGGCCGCCGCTGTCGGAGCCCGCCCCGGCGCACGTGAAGGAACTGGCCGAGCTCATCGACCGCGGACTCGCGCTGCTGGGCGAGGACTGACCGACCGCGCACGGCAGCCCCGCCCTCCAGTCAACCTCGCGAGAAGGGAGCCGAGTTGAGAGCCTCCACCTTCGTCTATCCCTGGGACGTCGTCGGTGACCCGGACGCCGCCGAGCGCCTGGCCGCCCTCGGTGTCCGGCAGGTCACCCTGGCCTCCGCCTACCACTCCACGCGGGCGCTCACCCCGCGCCACCCCGCCCGGCGGGTCGTCACCGCCCGGCACGCGGCCGTCCTCTACCCGCCCGACCCGGGGCACTGGGCGGGACGGGCCCTGCGGCCGTACACCCAGGACTGGGCGGGCGGCCCCGACGCGTACGGGGCGGCCGCCGAGTCCCTGCGGGCGGCCGGGCTGCCCGTGCACTCCTGGGTCGTGCTGGCCCACAACTCCCGCCTGGGGGAGGAGCATCCGCACATCACGGTCCGCAACGCCTTCGGCGACCGCTACCCCTGGGCGCCGTGCGTGGCCCGGCCGGAGGTGCGCGAGTACCTCGTCGCGCTCGCGGCGGAGGCCGCCGTGCGGCCCGGCACCGACGGCACCGAACTGGAGAGCTGCGGCTGGTACGGCCTGGCGCATCTGCACGCGCACGACAAGATCGGCGGCGTCCCGCTGCCCGGCGCCGCGCAGTACCTGATGTCCCTGTGCTTCTGCGAGGTGTGCGAGGCGGGTTACGCGGGCCTGGGGGCCGATCCGCGGGAGCTGCGGGCTGCGGTGCGGGCGGCGCTGGAGCCCGTGTGGGCCGGCGGATGGGCGCCGGGCCCCGAAGAATGGGGCGACGTCGAGAAACTGCTCGGGACGGACCTCGCGGCACTGACCCTCGACTGGCGCACCGGCGTCGCCCGCGACGTGCAGCGGGCCGCGGTGGAGGCGGTGCGGGCGGCGGCCCCGCCCGGATTCCGCGTCCTCCTGCACGCGGACCCGCATCCGCACCGCGCCGGCGCCAACGTCGGCGTGGACCCGGCACACATCCTGGCCCTGGCCGACGGCCTGGTCCTGCCGGGCACCGACCACCTCGCCGCCTGCGCCCCGCACGCCCGTCCCGGCACCGTCCTTGCCGCCAACTTCCCCGTCGTCGCGGGCATGGGCGGCAGCCCGCACACCCTGGCCGCGGACGCCGCCCGGGCCGCCGCGCTCGGCGCGACCGAGCTGCGGCTCTACCACGCCGGGCTCGCCGCGGACGCGGACCTCGCCGCGGTGCGCGACGCGCTGGCCGCACTGCCCGCCGGCGGTTGAGCGCCCGGCTCAGCGCGCCTTCGGCGTGTCCCGCAGCCAGTCGAAGACGACCTCGCCGCGCTGCTGCGGCGCCCTCGGGGAGCCGTGCAGCTGCGCCCCGGTGGCCGCCGTCATCCTCAGGTGTTGACGTCGTGTCCCGGGTCCTCGACGAGGGTCGTCGCACCGGGTGCGGGCACGCCCGCGGAGCGGGAGCCGGAGGGCGCGGGGCTCGCCGGGGACGTGGCCGCGGTCGAGGCGCCCATGGGTGTGCGCCCGGCTGCCGGCCGGGCCCCCGCGCCGCCGGCCAGGGCGGTGGGCGCGGCGCGCCGGCCGGGGTCCGAGGCGCGGTCCGGTGATACGTGCGTCCTGCAGGCCGAACGCAGAAGCCCCGCCGGCGCGGCCCGCGCCTCCGGACCGGGCGCTCTCCCGTCGGCCCGTCATCCCCGTTTCCCGCCGGGCCCATTGACGGCGCTCGGGCGCCGTCCTACGGTCGGGTCGTACCTCGTACGTCATATATGAGACGCGATACACGAGAACCGGGACCTCTCCATGGACCTGCTGTCCGGCGCGGCGCCCACCCCCATCCCGTCCCGCACCCAGGTGGTGCTGGAGACGATCAGGCGCGGCATCCTGACCGGGCTGCTGGCGCCGGGCCAGGCCCTGGTCGAGACCGAACTCGCGGCACGGTTCGGGGTGTCCAAGACGCCCGTGCGGGAAGCGCTCAAGACACTGGCGGGCACCGGCCTGGTCGTGTCGAGTCAGTACAGGGGCGTGACCGTGCGCACGGTCGATGCGCTGATGGCCCGTCAGATCTACGATGTGCGCCTCCTGCTGGAACCTCAGGCGCTGCGCCGCACCGTCGCCCGCGGTGCCCCGCTCGACGCGGCCCGCGAGGCACTGGAGCGGGCCGACGCCGCCGCGGACCGGGCCGAACGGTCGCTCGCCAACCGGGACTTCCACGGGGCGCTGTACGGCCCCTGCGGCAATCCGCTGCTGGCCCGGATCCTCGACGACGTCCGCGACCAGGCGGCGCTGGTGTCGTCCGTCGCCTGGCGGGAGAACCCCTCCTGGGAGCGGGAGGCGCGCGAGCACAGGGAGATCCTCGCCCGTGCGCAGGCCGGCGACGCCGAGGGCGCGGCCCGCCTCCTGCACGACCACATGGCGGGCTTCGTCGCGCGTGCCTTCCCCGGTGACGCCGAAGCCCCTTGAACCGCGCCCGCGCCCGGAACCGGCCGGTCCCCGATCCGAAGGGCAACCGCATGGCATTCGCAGAGCAGTCCGCCGCACTCGCCGACGTCGTCGCGATCCCGGTGACCCCCTTCGGCGCGGACGGAGGAGTGGCGCGCGGCACGTACCGGGCGCTGCTGCGCCGGATGCTCGACCACGGGGTCCGCACCGTCACGCCGAACGGCAACACCGGCGAGTTCTACGCGCTGGACCCGGCCGAACGCCGCCTGGTCGTGGAGCTCACCGTGGCCGAGGCGGACCCCGGCACCCAGGTCGTCGCCGGTGTGGGTCTCGACCTGCCCACCGCGGTGGCCGCCGCCCGGCACGCACGCGACGCGGGTGCGGGAGCGGTGATGGTCCATCAGCCCGTCCACCCCTACGTCTCCCCGGAGGGCTGGGTCGACTACCACCGGGCCATCGCCGACTCCGTTCCCGAGCTCGGCGTCGTTCCCTACGTCCGGGACGCCGCGCTGGACGGCGCCCTGATCGGCAGGCTCGGGGACCTGTGCCCGAACGTCATCGGCGTGAAGTACGCCGTGCCGGACCCGGCCCGCTTCGCCGCCGTCGCCCGGGACGCCGGGCTCGACCGCTTCACCTGGGTCGCGGGCCTGGCCGAGCTGTACGCACCGGCCCACTGGGCGGTCGGCGCGACCGGCTTCACCTCGGGCCTGGTCAATGTGGCGCCGCGGATCTCCCTGGAGATGCTGCGCGCGCTGCGCGCCGGCGATCGCTCCGCCGCCATGAAGGTCTGGGAGCGGGTGCGGGAGTTCGAGGACCTGCGGGCCGAGGGCCGGTCGGCGCACAACGTGTCCGTGGTCAAGGAGGCACTGGCGGCGCTGGGGAAGTGCCGCCGCGACGTACGGCCGCCCAGCCACCCGCTCCCCGGGGACCGGCGCGCGCGGGTGGCCGCCCTGATCGCCGGCTGGGACCTGTGAGCCGGCCCGCCGCGCACGGAAGGACCACCGGCCGATGAGGACGCCCGAGGAGCTGCGCAGTCACCAGTGGTACGGCACGGACGGCCTGCGCTCGTTCAGCCACCGGGCCCGCACCCGGCAGCTGGGCTACCTGCCCGAGGAGCACCTGGGCAAGCCGGTGATCGCGATCCTCAACACCTGGAGCGACATCAACCCCTGCCACGTCCATCTCCGCGACCGCGCCCAGGCGGTCAAGCGGGGGGTGTGGCAGGCGGGCGGCTTCCCCCTGGAGTTCCCCGTGGCGACGCTCTCGGAGACCTACCAGAAGCCGACCCCCATGCTGTACCGCAACCTGCTCGCCATGGAGACCGAGGAGCTGCTGCGCTCCTACCCGGTGGACGGCGCCGTCCTGATGGGCGGCTGCGACAAGTCGACGCCCGCGCTGCTCATGGGCGCCGCCAGTGCCGGCCTGCCGGCCGTCTTCGTCCCTGCCGGGCCGATGCTGCCCGGACACTGGCGGGGCGAAGTGCTGGGCTCCGGCACCGACATGTGGAAGTACTGGGACGACAGACGGGCGGGCCTCATCGGCGACTGCGAGATGGCGGAGCTCGAGAGCGGCCTGGCCCGTTCGCCGGGCCACTGCATGACCATGGGCACCGCCTCCACGCTGACCGCCGCCGCGGAGGCGCTGGGCGTGACGATGCCCGGCGCCTCGTCGATACCCGCCGTGGACTCCGGGCACGACCGGATGGCGGCGGCCTCCGGGATGCGGATCGTCGACCTGGTGCGGCGGGACCTGCGGCTGCCGGCGATCCTCACGCTCGAGGCGTACGAGGACGCGGTGGCCACCGTGCTGGCCCTCGGCGGCTCGACCAACGCCGTGATCCACCTGATCGCGATGGCCGGGCGCAGCGGCGTCCGGCTCACCCTGGACGACTTCGACCGGATCGCCCGTACGGTCCCGGTGCTGGCGAACGTGCGTCCCGGCGGCCGGTACCTGATGGAGGACTTCCACTTCGCGGGCGGCCTGCCCGCCTTCCTGACCCGGCTGCGGGACGCCGGACGGCTCCACCTGGACCGGCCGACCGTCGGCCACGCCACCCTGCGCGAGCAGCTCGCCGGTGCCCGCGTGCACGACGAGGACGTCATCCGGCCGCTGGACCACCCGCTGGCGGCCGAGGGCGGCGTCGCCGTCCTGCGCGGCAACCTGTGCCCGGACGGCGCCGTCATCAAGCACATCGCCGCCGAGCCGCGCCTGCTGAGGCACACCGGCCCGGCCGTCGTCTTCGACGACTACCGGACGCTGCAGCGCACCATCGACGACCCCGGCCTCGGCATCACCGAGGACAGCGTCCTGGTGCTCCGCGGCTCCGGCCCGCTCGGCGGGCCGGGTATGCCGGAGTACGGGATGCTCCCCATCCCCGGCCGGCTGCTCAAGAAGGGCGTCCGGGACATGGTGCGGATCTCCGACGCCCGGATGAGCGGCACGAGTTACGGCGCGTGCGTCCTGCACGTCGCGCCCGAGTCGTACGTCGGCGGGCCACTCGCCCTCGTCCGCACCGGCGACCGGATCACTCTCGACGTCGGGGCGCGCACCCTGCGCCTGGAGGTCGACGACGCCGAGCTGGCACGCCGCCGGAACCGGTGGCAGGCGCCACCGCCGCGCTTCGGCCGCGGATACGGCGCGCTGTACCAGGACCAGATCACCCAGGCCGACACCGGCTGCGACTTCCGCTTCCTGGCCAGGCCCGGGGAGGTGCCGGAGCCGTACGCGGGCTGATACCCGTCCGGCCGGGACGGTCGCTCAGACCGCCGGCGCGGGACGGGCCGGCGCGCGCCGGCCCTCGTACCAGAGCGCGGTGCCCGTCACGAGGGCGCCGACGCCCTCCCACACGCCCACGCCGAGGAAACCGGAGGGCGCCCGGCCGATGATCACGGCCGTGGTGAAGACCGTGAAGGTGAGCAGGCGGAAGGGCACGGTCCAGCGGAAGAAGGCACGCCAGTCGGCGAGCGCGGCCAGCACATAGTAGACGCCCATGTTGAGGGCGGCCATGGAGGAGGCGGTGAGGAAGACCAGCGTGTAGTCCCCGCCCGCGCGGGCGTCCGGCCGGTGGAAGCCGAGCAGGGACAGCTGCACGGCGGGCGAGACGATCCCGACGATGCCGAGCGCGGCGGCGAGCAGACCGAAGACGGCCATGGTCCAGCCGGAAAGGGAGCGGGGGAGACGCACCGGTCCTCCAAGTCCTGGGACGGCAGCGTGCGGCGCCCCAACTCCCTTGATCCTAGGGGATGTTCAGGCCAGCCCCTGCCGCACCGGCGCGTTCCCGCGGGCCGGTGACCGCGGCGGTACTGGTGTCCGGTGGCGTCCGGCCGGGCGCGGTCCGGGTCCTGCGGGAGGAGTGCCGACCGGGGCCTTCACAGCCGGCGCGTGGCCAGGGTGAGCCGGTCGCGCGCGTCGAAGAGGGCGTCCTTGATCAGCTGCTCGTGCGCCGGGGTCAGCCGGGCCACCGGCACCGAGCAGCTGATCGCGTCCCGGGAGGGCGTCCGGTAGGGGATCGCGACGCCGAAGCAGCGCAGGCCGAGGGTGTTCTCCTCGCGGTCCACCGCGTAGCCCTGCTCGCGGATCTGGCGCAGTTCGGCGATCAGCTTCTCGCGGTCGGTGTGGGTGTGCTCGGTCAGCGGTTCCAGCGTCTCCGGCAGCAGCTTGCGGACCTGCTCGTCGGTGTACGTGGCCAGCAGCGCCTTGCCGAGCGAGGTCGAGTGGGCCGGCAGCCGCCGGCCGACGCGGGTGAACGGCCGCAGGTAGTGCGAGGACTGACGGGTCGCCAGGTACACCACGCTCGTGCCGTCGAGGCGCGCCAGGTGGATGGTCTCGCTGGTGTCGTCCGAGAGCCGGTCCAGGGTGGGGCGGGCCGCGGCGACGACCTCGTCGCCGTCGATGTACGAGGTGCCGACCAGCAGGGCGCGCACCCCGATGCCGTAGCGGGTGCCGGTCGCGTCGGTCTCGATCCAGCCGAGCTCGACGAGTGTGCGCAGCAGCATGTAGAGGCTGGACTTCGGGTAGCCGACCGCCTCCTGCACGGCGGCGAGACTGTGCATGCCGGGCTTGCCGGCGAAGAACTCCAGCAGTTCCACCGTCCGCACCGCGGATTTGACCTGCGCGCCGCCCTCACCTGCAGCCATGGGACCCCTCTTGTTCGGCCGGGACCCGCGCAAGTAGGCTCCCGAACAGATTCACAGTTGCGGATGCTGTTCAGCATATCGAACGGAAGGCCTGGAGGTACCCGCGGTGGCCGTACCAGTGTGGAGCGTCGATCCCCGTACCGGGAAGCAGCGGGAGCAGGTCGCCGCCGAGGCCACGGCCGAGGAGGTCGACGCCGTGGTGCGCGCCGCGTCCGCCGCCTCCCCGGCGCTGGCCGACCGCGAGGTCAGGTCCCGCCTGCTGCGCACCGCGGCCGACTTCCTGGAGGAGGCCGGCCCTCGCATCCTGGAGGCCGCCGATGCCGAGACCGCCCTCGGGCCGGTCCGGCTCACCGGCGAACTCGGCCGCACCGCCTACCAGTTGCGCGCCTTCGCCGACATCGTGGACGAGGGCGCCTACCTCGACGTCATCATCGACCACGCCGACGCCTCGCTCGCCCCGCCCCGCCCCGACCTGCGGCGCTGGAAGATCCCGCTGGGCGTCGTGGCCGTCTACGCCGCCAGCAACTTCCCGCTCGCCTTCTCCGTGCCCGGCGGCGACACCGCGAGCGCCCTCGCCGCGGGCTGCCCCGTCGTCGTCAAGGCGCACCCCGACCACCCGGCCACCAGCGAGCTGTGCGCGGACGCGCTGCGCCGCGCCGCCGTCGCCGTCGGTCTCCCCGCCGACGTCGTCTCCGTCGTGCACGGCTTCCAGGCCGGCATCGACCTCGTCCGGCACCCGCTCGTGTCCGCCGCCGGCTTCACCGGGTCGGTACGGGGCGGGCGCGCCCTCTTCGACGCGGCCGCCGCGCGGCCGGTGCCGATCCCGTTCCACGGCGAGCTGGGCAGCCTCAACCCCGTGGTCGTCACGGAGGCCGCGGCGGAGGAGCGCGCCGAGCAGATCGGCGCCGGCCTCGCCGGGGCGATGACGCTCGGCGTCGGGCAGTTCTGCGTCAAGCCGGGCCTCGTCCTCGCACCGCAGGGCGAGGCGGGCGACCGGCTGCTCAAGTCCCTGGCGGCGGCCGTCGGCGACGTCACGCCGGGCACGCTGCTCGACGCGCGCATGCGGGACAACTTCATCGCGGGCGTCGGCGAGTTGACCGCGCTGCCCGATGTGGACGCGCCCGTCGAGCCCGGCGACGGCGGCGAGCACCTGGTGCGGGCCGGCTTCGTCTCCGTCCCGGCGGCCCGCCTGGCGGAGGGCGGCGGCGCCCACGACGTGCTCCTGGAGGAGCACTTCGGGCCCGTGACGGTCATCGCGCGGTACGCGAACGCGGAGGAGGTCGAGGGCGTGCTCGGCCGGCTCCCCGGGAACCTCACGGCCACCGCGCACCTCGGCGAGGCCGAGGCGTCCGGCGCGGAGCCGTCCGGCGCCGGGGCGGAGCTGCTGCGCAGGCTGACCCCGCTGGCCGGGCGCGTCGTGGTGAACGGCTGGCCGACCGGCGTCGCCGTCGCCCCCGCCATGCACCACGGCGGCCCGTACCCCGCCACCACGTCGACGTCCACGTCCGTGGGGGGTACCGCGATCGAGCGCTGGCTGCGGCCCGTCGTCTACCAGGACGCGCCGGAGGCGCTGCTGCCGGCGGAGTTGCGGGACGCGAATCCGCGGGGGGTGCCGCGCCGCTTCAATGGGCGCCGCGACGCCTGACGCTGCGCTGGCTGTGCGGGGAGGTTTTTTCCCCGCCCGCCCTCCCGGGTGCCCTGTGAAGTCACGCGCCCCGGCGCGCGTGTCGTGGGGGCCGGGTGCGGTGCCTCCGGGGCTGCACGTCCTGGACTGGGATATTTACGCGCGTTTCCAGCACTTGCTCATCCCGTCCCTGCCCGGATGGTGCGCACAAATATCCCGCAGCGTCCAGAACATCCACCCCTACGACCCCGCCCCCTCCGTCTCCATATGCGCCTGATCCCCGGTGGGGGGTGCGCGGGCTGTCCGGCCGTACGTAGCCGGTCACAAAGCCCACTGCCTCCTCGCGTCCGCCGCGTGCGGAGCGGGCCACCACCGAGGTCCGGGCGAAGTCCCGGCACCAGAGCAGATAGCTGTAGGGGGAGTTCAGGTCCAGCGTCCGGGAATCGCGGGCGATACGCCACAGGGCGGTCCCGTCCTCGATCGCCGGGGTGTCGAGCAGCAATTCACTTGCGGCGGTCATGCGAGAACAACGTAGCGGCCGGAATTTCATTCCGCATGTCTCCGCGGCCTTGTGCGCGGTCGGGACCGCTGGTATCAGGCGCGCGAAACCCCGGCGGTTACGGTGGGTTCACCCGGATATTCCGGGGAAGAACGACCACTTTATGGTGTCGATCACAGCGGAAAATCGTCACGTGACGTCTATGAAATCTTGGCGTTTGGGGCCGGGGGCGCTGGGCAGGAGATCATGGGCGAATAAGCACGGCAAGAGGAATACATTTCGCGTGCGGAATTCCCCGCGGGGAATTCCGCACGCGAATTCGATGCGACCGGTCAGCCCGTCCAGGCGGATTCGGCCGCGGCGAGGGCGGCGGCCGGGTCCGTCACGTCGAGGGCCGCCCCGACGGCGCGCAGGGTGCGCAGGACGACGTCGAGGGAGGCGTCGGGGCCGTAGTGGTTGACCCGGACCATCTCCCCGGCGAGCGCGCCGCCGCCGGCCACCAGGGGCAGCGCGGGGTCCACCGCGAGCACCCGCGCCACCAGGCCGTCGGCGGCGACGCCGTCCAGGGTGCGCAGCGTCGTGGCGACCGGTGCGGCGTCGGCGGCGCGGTGCACATAGGGCTCCAGCGCGGCGCCGAGCGCGGCGGCGCCGGCCCGGGTCGCCGCGGCGGCGGCGCGGTGCCGGGCGAGGACCGTGCCGAGTCCGGTCTCCTCGATGCGCTCCAGGCAGGCTTCGAGCGCGAGCATCTCCAACTGCGCGGGCGCGTGCGGCAGCGCCTTGCGGCCGGTGTCGATCCAGCGCCGCTTCCAGTCCAGGAGCGACAGGTACGAGCGCCGCGGCGCCGCCGGGTTCTCCGCGAAGCGCCGCCAGGCCCGCTCGCTCACCGAGACCGCGGACACGCCCGCGGGACCGCCCATCGCCTTCTGGGCGCCGATCACGCACAGGTCCACGCCCCACGCGTCGACCTCCAGCGGCTCGGCCGCCACCGAGGCCACCGCGTCCACCATGAACAGCGCCCCGTGCGCCCGCACGACCTCGCCGATCTCCGCGACAGGGTTGGTGTTGCCGGTCGCCGCCTCCGCGTGCACCAGGGAGACGAAGTCGATGCCCGGGTGCTCGGCCAGTGCCCGCGCCACGTCCCCGGCGCCGGCCGCGGCGTGGAAGGGCACCTCCAGGTCGACCACGTGGGCGCCCGCGTCGCGCAGCCAGTCGCCGAAGGTCTGCCCGTAGGGCCCGGTCACCACGTTGAGCGCCGTCCCGCCGGGCCGCGCGCCGGAGCGGATGCAGCCCTCCAGCGGCAGCAGCGCCTCGCCCTGCGTGATCACCACGTCGTTCCCGGTCCGCAGCAGGGCCGCGACCTTCCGTTCGATCGAGGCGAAGCGGCCGGCGGTCAGCGGGGGCAGGTCAAGGAGGGGGTGGGACACGGCGGCGCTGCTTCCTTCGTCGGTGCTGTTCGAGGGCTGTACGGGCCCGAGCGTACTCGCGGCCTCGTAGAGTGCGGACATGGCTGATCACCAGGCGCCGGCGCCGGCGCTCCGCATCAAGGGCCGGATCCTGGCCGGGCCGCAGGACGTCCGGGACGAGCTGTGGGTGGTCGACGGCCGCGTGACCTACGACCGCCCGGCCGGCGTCCGCGACGTCACCACCGTGGAGGGCTGGGCGCTGCCCGGCCTGGTCGACGCGCACTGCCACGTCGGCCTGGACCACCACGGCCCCGTCGAACCGCACACCTCGGAGAAGCAGGCCCTCACCGACCGCGACGCCGGCACCCTGCTGATCCGCGACGCGGGTTCGCCTTCAGATACTCGCTGGATCGACGAGCGCGAGGACCTGCCGCGGATCATCCGCGCGGGCCGGCACATCGCCCGCACCCGGCGCTACATCCGCAACTTCGCCTGGGAGGTCGAGCCGGAGGACCTGGTCGCCTACGTCCGCCAGGAGGCGCGGCGCGGCGACGGCTGGGTGAAACTGGTCGGCGACTGGATCGACCGCGACACCGGGGACCTGTCCGCCTGCTGGCCGCGCGGCGCCGTCGAGGAGGCCATCGCCGCCGCCCACGAGGAGGGCGCCCGGGTCACCGCGCACTGCTTCGCCGAGGACTCCCTGCGCGATCTCGTCGAGGCGGGCATCGACTGCGTCGAGCACGCCACCGGCCTGACGGAGGAGACCATCCCGCTCTTCGCCGAACGCGGCGTGGCGATCGTCCCCACGCTCGTCAACATCGCGACGTTCCCGCGGCTCGCGGACGGCGGCCAGGCCAAGTTCCCGCGCTGGGCGGACCACATGCGGCGGCTTCACGCCCGTCGCTACGACACCGTCCGGGCGGCCCACGACGCCGGCATCCGGATCTTCGCCGGCACCGACGCCGGCGGTTCCCTCGCGCACGGCCTCGTCGGCGGTGAGGTCGCCGAACTGGTCACCGCGGGGATCCCGGTGCTCGACGCCCTGTCGGCCGCGACCTGGTCCGCCCGCGAGTGGCTCGGCAGGGACGGCCTCACCGAGGGCGCCTCCGCCGACCTCGTGGTCTACGAGGCCGACCCCCGTGTCGACGTGCGTGTCCTGACCGCGCCCCGGCGCGTGGTGCTGCGCGGGCGCGTCGTCGGCTGATCCCGCGCGGCCGGTACTCCCGGACGCGGGTTTACCACACTCCACCCCGATTCGGGTGATTCCGCCCGGATCGGCGGGCCCGGCCTGCCGCGGCGTGCTGCGATCGGTACAACCGGCCGAATCCGCACGACGGGACGGGGAGCACCATGACCAGGCAGGGGCCGCAGAAGTATCCGGGGGCATCGCGCAGGTACTGGTACCAGGACGACTACGGCGGGGACGCGATGGAGGTCAACGCCATCGTGCTGCACACCACCGAGGGCAGGTCCGTGCCCTCCTACGACGAGGGCTCCAGCGCCCCCAATCTGACCGCGCAGCCGGACTTCGCCCGCCAGAAGCTGGTCTGGTACCAGCACTTCGACATCGACATCTCCTCCCGCGCCCTGGTCAACCGGCCGGGCGGCGTGGAGACCAACACCCTCAACGTCTGCCAGGTGGAGCTCGTCGGCACCTGCGACCCCGAGACCCACGAGGACTGGGGCACCACGCCCGGCCATGTGTACTGGCCGAAGGCGCCCCAGTGGGCACTGCGCGAACTCGCGGCCTTCCTGGCCTGGATGCACACCGAGCACGACGTGCCCCTGAGCGGTCCGAAGCTGTGGCTTCCCTACCCCAGGTCGTACGGCAGCGCGGGCGGCCAGCGGATGACCGCGCGGCAGTGGAACGCCTTCAACGGGATCTGCGGGCACCAGCACGTCCCGGAGAACTGCGTGCACCCCGAAACCCCGGTGTTGCGTGCCGACGGCGGCCCGGTGCGCGCGGGGGACCTCCGGGTGGGGGACGAGATCGCCTCGTTCGACGAGGAGGGCGGGCGCAGGCTGTGGCGGCGCGGGGTGGTGACACGCAACGACCCGGCCAGGAAGGAGTGCTGGCGGATCACCACCTCCGCCGGGGAGGTGGTGGCGACCGCCGACCACCCCTGGCTGGTCCGGCTGCCGCACGGCGACGTGTGGGTGGCGAGCCGTGAACTCACCCCGGGCAAGCACCGGATCGTGCGCGCCGGGACCGCCGTGCCGCCCGGATGGGAGGGCACCGCCGTCGCCGAGGCGACCGGCGAGGCCGAGGTGCTGGCGGCGGAGCCCGTGGGCGAGCAGCCGATCGCCTCCCTGTCGACGTCGACCCGCACCTATGTGGCGGCGGGGCTGCTCTGCCACAACACCCACGGTGATCCTGGAGCGTTGGACTTCGCGAAGCTGCTCGAATACGCGCGAGCGCAGGTGTGACGCACGGGAACGTACGTGCCTGAAGGTTCGAATACGGGGACGAAAACCACCCTTTGGAGTGAACCGGCGTCAGGACGGTGCCGGTTCACTCTCTGTACGTAAATCATTACGGGGTCGAGGTCGCCCGGCGAGCGCGCTGTCCCCTTCAGCGGCGCTGTGGCGACTCCATGACCAGTTGGGGGTTTTCCACCTTGTACAGCTCTCCCTTCAGCATGCCCGCACGCCGCTCGGCTGCCTCGCTGGGGGCCGCCGTCGCGCTGGCGGCGGGCGCCCTCGCGCTCGGGCCGGCGTCCCCGGCCGCGGCCACCGAGGGGTCGCACGGCGGTTCCGGCAAGGCCGGTGCCGTCGTCCTGCGCACCGGCCTGGACGTGTCCCTGCTCAACAAGACCGTCGACGTGCCGCTCGACCTCACGCTCAACGAGGTCCAGGCGCCCGCGAGCGCCGACGAGACCGCGCTCACCGCGACCCTCGACGGCGTCGACCGCGGACGCCCGTTCAGCGTCCTGCAGGCGGATGTCGCCACCGCCCGGGCCACCGTCGACCGCCACAAGGCCGAGGGGTACGCCAACCTGGTGCACGCGCGCGTCCATGTCCCCGGACTGCCGCTCATCGGGCTCATCAAGGCCGACGCGATCACCTCCCGGGCCACCTGCGAGGCCGGCGAACGTCCCGTCGCCGACACCGAGTTGCCGGGCTGGGTCACCGTGCTCGGCAAGCGCGTCCGGGTCACCGCGGGCGGTCCCACCGAGGTGAGGGTGCCCGGTGTCGGCGAGGTCCGGCTCGACCTCGCCAAGAGGGTCGTCACCTCGCGCACCGCCGCGGCCACCGCCCTGGAGCTCAACGTCTCCATCGATCCGCTCAAGCTCAACGTCGCCGACGTCAAGGGCACGGTCACGCTCGTGCAGGCCACCTGCGAGACGCCGGGCCGCGGCGGGGGCGGCGACCACGGCGGGGGCCACGGCGGCGGTCACGACGGTGACCACGGCGGGGGCCACGGCGGCGGCAAGCCCGGCGGGGACGACGAGGACAGCGCGACGCCCACCCCGCAGCCCGGCGACGAGTCCGAGCCGCCCAGCACGTCGGCGGAGCCGAGCGCGTCCCCCGAGCCGGTGGACGCCGGCGGATCGCCCGGTTCCGCCCCGTCCGCCCAGGCCGTGGCAGGGAACCTCGCCGAGACCGGCAGCAGCAGCATGACGCCCTACCTCGCGGGTGGTTCGGTGCTGCTCTTCGCCGTCGGCTTCGTCGTGATCCGCATGACCCGCCGCAGGACGGCGACCCAGAACGCCCGGGACTGACGGGTCCGGGTGACCCCGGGGGCGGTTCGGGGGTCAGGGGGGAGAGGTCCGTGGAGGGCGGTGGCGGCGGCGTGTGCCGCGTGTCCGCAGCCGCCCTCCACGGCCGTTGTCCACAGGCGGGTACGGCCGACGTCGCAAAAGGGCTGTTTCCACTACCCTGATGGGGAGTGTCCGCGCACCCGCCGCGGACGGGGCCGGGGGGTCTCATGTTCGGGGGACGGTACGAGATCCGGGCGCTGCTCGGGTCCGGGGGGATGGCCCGGGTCCATCTCGCGTACGACACGCGTCTGGGCCGCACCGTCGCACTCAAGACCCTGCTGCCGGAGCTGGCCCGCGATCCCGAGGCCCGCCGCCGCTTCGCCCGCGAGGCGAGGGCCGCCGCCGGACTCAACCACCCCGGCATCGTGACCGTCCACGACCAGGACGAGATCACCACGCAGGACGCGGTCGTCCCCTTCCTCGTCATGGAGCACATCGAGGGCCGGACCCTGTCCGAACTCGCCCGCGACCAGGCCCCGATGGAGATCGAGCGGGCCGTCCGCATCACCTGCGACATCCTCGACGCGCTCGCCCACGCCCATGCCCGCGGCCTGGTGCACCGGGACGTGAAGCCCTCCAACGTGCTGATCACCACCGGGGGAGCGGTCAAGGTCGCCGACTTCGGCATCGCGCGCGTCGTGCACTCCCTCACCGGCCTCACCGGCACCGGCTCGGCGATCGGCACGCCCGGCTACATGTCCCCCGAGCAGTGCGCGGGCGACGCCGTCGACGCCCGTAGCGACCTGTACGCGGTCGCCTGCATGCTCACCGAACTCCTCACCGGCACCGTGCCGTTCACGGGCGCCACCCCACTGGGCGTGATGTACGCGCACGTCCACCGGACGCCGATGCCGCCCTCCGCCCGCAACCCGACGGTGCCCCCCGCGCTCGACGCGATCGTGCTGTCGGCCCTGTCCAAGAACCCGGCACTGCGCCCGCGGAGCGCCGGCCAGATGAAGGACCGGCTGAGCGGCTGGCTCGCCTCCCGCACCCCGCCCACCGCCCCGCGCGCACTGCCTGCGCCGCCGCAGCAGGCCCCGATGCCCCAGCACCCCGCCTACAACCCCCCGTCCTACGGCCCCTGGGCCGTCCCCGCGCAGCGCCCCGGCTGGGACTCCACGCCGACGCCCCCCGTCCCCGGCCCCCGCGTGCCGCGCCGCCGCTGGGGTGTCATCGGCGCGGCCACCGCCGCGGTAGCCGCCGTGCTGATCACCGTGGCCGTCGTCGTGAACCCCTTCGGCGGCGACAAGAAGAAGGACCCGGTCACTCCCGTCGCCCAGGACCTGATCGCCGCCCGCAGGTCCACCGGTGGCTACAACGGGGCGCTCACCGGCGCCGTCAGCCCCTCCGCGGCCAGGGGCGGCACCTTGCGGCTGATCTCCGCCTACGCGCCGGACTCCCTCGACCCGGCCCGCACCTACTCCCCACTGGTGTGGAACCTCGGCCGCCTCTACCTGCGCAAGCTCGTCGACTTCGCCCCGCAGCCCGGTGCCGCGGGCACCCGCCTCGCCCCGGACCTCGCCACCACCACCGGGCGGATCTCGGACGGCGGCCGCACCTACACGTACACCCTCAAGGAGCACATCGCCTTCGAGGACGGCACGCCCATCACTTCCAAGGACGTCAAGTACGGCATCGAGCGCAGCTTCGCCGCCGACCTCTCCGCTGGTGGCCCCACGCATCTGCGCGACCTGCTCGACCAGGGCCAGAACTATCCGGGCCCCTACAAGGACACCGACCCGGACCAGTTGGGCCTGAAGAGCGTCGGCACCCCGGACGACCGCACGATCGTCTTCCACCTCGACGCGCCCTTCGCCGACTTCCCGTACGTGCTCGCCCTCCCCATGTCCTCGCCCGTGCCCAAGGGCAAGGACAGCCGGATGAGTTACGAGAAGCAGCCGGTGGCCAGCGGTCCCTACCGGATCGCCTCCTACGACGCCGCCAAGGGGCTCACGCTCGTCCGCAACGACCGGTGGGACGCGTCGACCGACTCCATACGCACCGCGCTGCCGGACACCGTCGAGCTGACGATCGCCCCCGACGCCGCGGCCGTGGACACCGCGCTGCTCGACGGCACCGCCGACCTCGACGCCGCCCAGACCGGGGTGCAGGACGCCGCCCGCGCCAGGATCCTCGCCGACGACACCCTGAAGTCCCGTGCCGACCTCGTCACCACCGGGGCCGTGCGCTACTTCTCGCTGCAGACCGCCGTCGCGCCCTTCGACGACTACCGCTGCCGCTGGGCCGTGCAGTACGCCGCCGACCGGCGTGTCCTGCGCGACGCCCTCGGGGGCGCGGACGCCGGCGACATCGCGGGCGGCATGCTGCCCCCGACCGTCGGCGGCCACGACCGCCACCTGGACACCTACGGCACCGTGACCGGCGGCAGTTACCCCGAGCAGGCCCGGCGCTTCCTCGGCGAGTGCGGCCACGCCAAGGGGTTCAGCACCGTCATCGCCGCCTCGGGCAGCGACCCGGTCGCCCGCCGGGCCGCCCAGTCGCTGCGCGACCAGCTCGCGACGATCGGCGTCAAGGCCACGGTCGAAACGCCCGATCCGGCCGACTACTACTCCGTGCTCGCCGACCAGAAGAAGCTCAAGGCCAAGGGCTGGGGCATCGCGCTGATCACCTGGCAGTCCGACTGGCCGTCGCCGGCCGGCTTCCTGCGGCCCCTGCTGCTGCCCGGCAGCCCCAGCAACTACGCGGCCCTCGACGACCGCGAGATCAACGCCCTGATGGACGAGGCCGACACGACGACCGACCGCAACGCCGCCGACAACCTGTGGCGGACCGTCGACTCCACCGCCCAGGACCGCGGCACCCTGCTGCCGTTCCTCTACGACCGACGGCTCAACTACCGCTCGGCCCGCCTGACCAACGCCTACGTCCAGCCCGCCCTGGGCGGTGTCGACCTGCAGGCGCTCGGCGTCAGGAACTGACCGCGACCGCCTTGGCCAGCGCCACCGCGAAGCGGTCCGTCGTCTCCCGGTCGCGCACCGCGAGCCGCAGCCACTGCGGCCCCAGCCCGGGGAAGGTGTCCGCACGGCGCACCGCGAAGCCCAGTTCCCGCAGCCGCTCACGGACCGCCGCCGCCCCCGGCAGGCGCACCAGCACGAAGGGACCCAGCGCCGGGCCGGCCACCTCGACGCTGTCGAACTCGGCCAGCCGGGCGAGCAGATGCCCCCGGTCGGAGGCGATCCCGCGGGCGGCCCGCTCCGCCTCGTCGCGCGCGGCGGGCCCGCAGCACGCCTCGATCGCGGCCAGACCGGGCGAGGAGACCGGCCACAGCGGCTGCGCCCGCTCCAGCGCGGCGATCCGCTCCCGGTCGCCCAGGACGTAGCCCACCCGCAGCCCCGCGAGCCCCCACGTCTTGGTCAGGCTGCGCAGCACCAGCAGGCCCGGCACATCGCGCCGGGCGGCCAGTGACTCGTACTCGCCGGGCACCGCGTCCATGAACGCCTCGTCCACCACCAGAGTGCGGCCGGGACGCGCCAGGCGCACGATCTCCTCGGCGGGGTGCAGGACGGAGGTGGGGTTCGTCGGATTGCCGAGCACCACGAGATCGGCCCGTGCCGGCACGGCGTCCGCGTCCAGCCGGAATCCGCTCCCCGCGGTCAGCAGCACGCGGTGGACGCTGTGCCCGGCGTCCCTCAGCGCCGCCTCCGGCTCGGTGAACTGCGGGTGCACCACGGCCGGATGGCGTGCCCCGAGCGAGCGGGCCAGCAGGACGAACGCCTCCGCCGCGCCTGCCGTGAGCAGCACCTCCTCCGGCGGCCTGCCGTGCCGCGCCGCGACGGCCCGGCGCGCGGCCCGCCCGTCGGGGTAGCCGGCGAGGCCGTCCAGGGCCGCGGTGAGGTGTTCGCGCAGCCAGGCAGGGGGCGTTCCGGCGCGCACGTTGACGGCCAGGTCGGTGAGCGTGCCGCCGCCGTCGCGCACCTCGGCGTCGCCGTGGTGGCGCAGGTCGTGGCCGTCGTCGGGTTCGGTGGCGGACTCGGCGGGGTGCGCGCCCGCCCAGCGGACGTCGAGCCCGGGGTGCGCCTCCGCCCAACCCTCCGCCTGCTGCCGGGCCCGCCGGGCGGTGTCCCCGTCCACCGGGACGGCGGGCAGCACGACGATCCGCCGCGCCCCCAGCCGCCGGCAGCGGTCCAGTCCGGCCGGGACGTCGGGGGCCGCGTCGGACACGAAGGCGGTCTCCACGCCCGCGTACCCGCGTCCCTCCCACAGCAGGCGGGCCGCCCGCACCGCCTCGGCGTTGTCCGCCGGCTCAGGGGACCCGGCGGCGACGAGCAGCACCAGGGTGCCCGCCAGGTCCTGCGGGGTCCGGCGTCCGCCGCCCAGCGCCGCCTCGACACGCCGCTCCAGTACGTCCTCGGGCGGGATGCTCACGGTGCCTTCTCCTCGTTGGTGCCTGCCGCGGGGCCACGCCGGCGCGCCACCGCGACCGTCGCCCGGGCCGCGCCCCCGCCGTCGGGGACGGACTTCGTCTTCGGGACGAGCAGTTCGCCGCCGGGCGCCGCGGCGAGCGCCGCCGCCTCGGCCACGGACGGCGTTCCCACGGCGGCCAGCGCGGCTCCGGAGGGCGTCGGCACATCCACGGCGGCCAGCGTATCGGCGTCGTACGCCAGCAGGGGCACCCCGAGCGCCTCGGCCGCGGCCGCGATCCCCGGCTCGCGCGCCCGGGCGTCGAGGGTGGCCACCGCGGCCAGGCACGCGCTCCCCACGCCCGCCACGGCCAGCACCCGCCGTACGAGTGCCAGCACTTCGGCCGCCGCCACGCCCCGCCCCGCGCCGACCCCGACGACCACGCTCATGCGGCGGTCCTGCCCACCCCGCGCCGCCCGGCCCCGGCGAACGCCCGGGCCGGCGCGCTCAGGCGCGGATGCCGGTCCGCTGGTTGCCTGTTGCCTGCCGTGGGACGGCGACGGTGCGCCCTTGCGGGGACGACCGGGTGGCCCGGGCCCGCGGCGACCGGCTTTCGCCCGTCAGGCGGCGGCATTTCGGTCGTGGGGGAGTTCCGGGGCGGGGCGGTGCCGATGGCCGCGGTCGCGCGTGGGTGCCGGGCCGCTGGTTGCCCGTTGTCTGCTGTGGGGCGGCGGCGAGGCGCGATGGCGGCCGTGTTCCCGGTGGCGGGGACGGTCGGGTGGCCCAGGTCCGCGGCGGCCGGCACTTCGCTCACGCGCCCGCGTTCGCGCAGGCCGCCACGAACCGCCGTGCCAGGGAGGGCTCGGCGGCCCAGTGCACGTGGAGGTACGAGGCGTGGACGGCGCCCCGCGCGAAGCCCTCCACGCGCCGCTCGGGTCGGGTGAATCCCCAGGCCGGGACGGCGCCCGCGCCGGGTTCGACGACCGTGCGGTGGAACTCGTGCCCCCGCACCCGCGTTCCGGCCGCCGCCAGCACGTTGTCCGCCACCGCGACCGCCTCGCGGTAGCCGAGCGTCAGCCGCTCGGACATGCGGGCCGTCGCGTCCAGGACCCCGCACATCGGACGTCCGTCGAGTTCGCGCGCGAGGTACAGCAGCCCGGCGCACTCCGCCGTCAGCGGACCGGGGAAGGCCGCGACCGCCTCGCGCAGCGGCGCGTTGGCGGAGAGCTCGGGCGCGTGCATCTCGGGGAAGCCGCCTCCGACGACCAGCCCCGCGGTGTCCCGCGGCAGCCGCTCGTCGCGCAGCGGGTCGAAGGTGACGACCTCCGCCCCGGCGGCGCTGAGCAGCTCGACGTGCTCGGCATAGGAGAAGGTGAACGCCGCGCCGCCCGCCACGGCGACCACCGGCCGGCTGCCCGCGGCGACGGGGGCGGCCGGGCCGATCGCCGCCCGCGGGTCCCAGGGCTCGTCCGCGAGCGGGGGAGCGCTGCGTGCCAGGGCCAGCAGCGCGTCCATGTCGCAGCCCGCCCGTACCCGCGCCGCCAGGGTCCGTACCGCCTCCACGGCGTCCGCGCGCCGTTCGGCGACCGGCACCAGCCCCAGGTGCCGGGAGGGCGTGCCGACCGCGGCGTCCCGGCGCAGCGCGCCCAGCACCGGTACGCCCGCGCCGTCCAGGGCGTCGCGCAGCAGTTCCTCGTGGCGGTCGGAACCGACCTTGTTGAGGATGACGCCGGCGACCCGCACCTCCGGGTCCCAGGAGGCGAAGCCGTGCACCAGGGCCGCCACCGACCGGGACTGCGAGGAGGCGTCGACGACCAGCACCACCGGTGCCCGCAGCAGTTTCGCCACGTGCGCGGTGGACGCCAGCTCACCCATTCCCGAGGCCCCGTCGAAGAGCCCCATGACGCCCTCCACGACCGCGAGATCGGCCCCGCGCGCCCCGTGCAGGAACAGCGGCGCGATCCGCTCGGGACCGCACATGTACGCGTCGAGATTGCGGCCCGGGCGGCCCGTGGCCAGCGCGTGGTAGCCGGGGTCGATGTAGTCCGGGCCCACCTTGTGCGGGGAGACCGCGAGCCCGGACTCCGCGAAGGCGGCCATCAGGCCCGTGGCCACCGTGGTCTTGCCGCTGCCCGAGGACGGGGCCGCGACGACGAGCCTGGCTACCACTCGATGCCCCTCTGGCCCTTCTGGCCGGCGTCCATCGGGTGCTTCACCTTGCCCATCTCGGTGACCAGGTCCGCGAAGTCCAGCAGCGGCTGCGGGGCGTTGCGCCCGGTGATGACGACGTGCTGGGTGCCGGGCCGCTCGCGCAGCACCGAGACCACCTCGTCGGTGTCGATCCACCCCCAGTGCAGCGGGTAGGCGAACTCGTCCAGCACATAGAGCCGGTAGGTCTCGGCGGCCAGGTCCCGCTTCACCTGCTCCCAGCCCTCGCGGGCGGCGTCCTCGCTCTCCGTGACGTCGCGGCTGTCGCGCTGCAACCAGGACCAGCCCTCGCCCATCTTGTGCCAGGCGACGGTGCCGCCCTCGCCGGAGGCGCCGAGCACGCGCAGCGCGCGCTCCTCACCGACCTTCCACTTCGCCGACTTGACGAACTGGAACACCCCGACCGGCCAGCCCTGGTTCCACGCCCGCAGCGCGAGCCCGAAGGCAGCGGTCGACTTCCCCTTGCCGGTGCCGGTGTGCACCATGACCAGCGGCCGGTTACGGCGCTGGCGCGTGGTCAGCCCGTCCTCCGGCACGACACTCGGCTGTCCCTGTGGCATTACGCGGCCCTCCGTACGTCCCGCACCAGTGCCGCGACGCTGTCCGCGCGCAGCTCGTCCAACGTCACCGCGGTACCGCGCAGTTCGCGGGCCAGCACGCCGGCGAGACCCAGCCGGACCGGCCCGGTCTCGCAGTCGACGACCACCGACGCGACACCGCCGGCCGCCAGCAGCCGGGCGGCCCGCGACGCCAGGGGCAGCGGCTCGGGGCCGCCGGTCGCCCGGCCGTCGGTGACGACCACCAGCAGCGGGCGGCGCGCGGCGTCCCGCAGCCGCTCCACGCGCAGCACCTCGTGTGCCTTGAGCAGCCCGGCGGCCAGCGGGGTGCGGCCGCCGGTCGGCAGCTTCTCCAGGCGCGCCGCGCCCGCGTCCACCGACGAGGTCGGCGGCAGGGCCAGTTCGGCGCCCGTGCCGCGGAAGGTGATCAGCCCGACCTTGTCGCGCCGCTGGTACGCGTCGAGCAGCAGCGAGAGCACCGCGCCCTTGACCGCGCCCATGCGCCGCCGGGCCGCCATCGAGCCGGACGCGTCCACCACGAACAGCACGAGGTTGCCCTCACGGCCCTCGCGCACCGCTTCGCGCAGGTCGTCCCGGCGGATCACCAGCCCGGGTCCGCCGCGGCCGCGGTCCCGCTGGTGCGGGGCGGCCGCCTGCACCGTCGCCGCCAGGTGCAGCTTGCCCAGCGTGCCGCGCGGGCGGCGGGCGCCCGTGGTCCTGCCGTGCGCGGTACGGGCCCGGGACCGGCGGCCGGCGGCGCCCTCGCCGAGGCCCGGCACGGTCAGGGCGCGCGCCGTGAACGGCTCCGCCGAGGGCACCGCCGCCTGCTCGCGGGGCGCACCGGCGCCGGGCGCGGCGCCGGGGGTGCCGTCCGGGTCGCTGTCCGCGGCGGTTTCCGAGGGTGCGTCCGGCGGCGTCCCGTCGTCGGCCCGCGGCGGCCGGCCGCCACCGCCGGGGCCGTCGCCGCCGCCGTCCGGACCCCCGTCCGGCTCGGGGCCGGGGTCGGGGTCCTCGTCCCCGCCGCGGTGCTGCTCCAGCGTCTCGTCGAGCTTGTCCTCGTCCATGCCGGGCGCGTCGAAGGGGTTGCGGCGCCTGCGGTGCGGCAGCGCGAGCAGGGCGGCCTGCCGCACGTCCGCGTCGGTCACCTCCGTGCGGCCCGCCCAGGCGGCCAGCGCGGTCGCCGTGCGCGCCATGACGATGTCCGCGCGCATGCCGTCCACCTCGAAGGCCGCGCACGTCGCGGCTATCTGGCGCAGCGAGCCGTCCCCGAGGCGGACCGAGGGGAGCAGTTCCCGCGCCGCGGCGATCCGGGCCCGCAGCGATCCCTCCTCGGCCTCCCACTCGGCGGCGAACGCCGCCGGGTCCTCGTCGTACGCCAGCCTGCGGCGCACGACCTCCACCCGCTCGTCGGTCTCCCGGGACGCCCGGACCTCCACGGTCAGCCCGAAGCGGTCCAGCAACTGCGGGCGCAGTTCGCCCTCCTCGGGGTTCATCGTGCCCACGAGGAGGAACCGCGCGGCATGGCGCACGGAGACGCCCTCCCGCTCGACGTAGGACGCGCCCATCGCGGCGGCGTCCAGCAGCAGGTCGACGAGGTGGTCGTGGAGCAGGTTCACCTCGTCCACGTACAGCACGCCGCGGTGCGCGTCGGCCAGCAGACCCGGCTCGAAGGCCTTCACGCCCTCCGCCAGGGCCCGTTCGATGTCCAGCGCCCCGACCAGGCGGTCCTCGGACGCGCCCACCGGCAGTTCCACCATCCGCGCCGGCCGCGACGCCGGCTCCGCCGCGGAGGGGTGCGGGCCGTCCGGGCACGCCGGGTCCGGCGCCGCCGGATCACAGCTGAAGCGGCAGCCCGCGACCACGTCCACCCGCGGCATCAGCGCCGCCAGCGCCCGCACCGCCGTGGACTTCGCGGTGCCCTTCTCGCCGCGTACCAGCACGCCGCCCACGGCCGGGCTCACCGCGTTCAGCAGCAGCGCCAGCCGCAGGTCCTCCATCCCGACGATCGCGGTGAAGGGGTAAGGGGTGCTCACGCGGCTGCCTCCTCGAGGGTACGGACGTCACGGCACGGCCGAGGCGGGCGGTTCACGGCGCTCCCGGCGGGACGAAGGGAAGACCGGGCGGGGGCCCGGACTCGATGAGACGGAGCAGGGCGCCGGTGTCGGCGTGCTCCTCGACGAGGTCGCCGAGACGGTCGAGCTGTTCCTCGCGCAGCGCCGCGAAGGCCGTGTCCGGCGCCGGGACGAAACGGCGTCCGGAGGCCTCGGCGACACGGCGCAGGAAGGCGCGGCGGAAGCCGTCGCTCTCCAGGGAGCCGTGCCAGTGGGTGCCCCAGACGGAACCGGTGCGGCAGCCGTCGAGGAACGGTTCGTCGCCACCGCGGACGTCGGCGACGCCGTGGTGGATCTCGTACCCTTCGACGGTCTCGCCGTAGGCCTTGCCGGACGGCCGGGCCAGGGTCTTGCCGGGCGCGAAGCGCACCCGGACCGGCAGGAGGCCGAGGCCCGGCACGAGACCGGCCCGCGACTCGACGGGATCGTCGATGGACTCGGCCAGCATCTGGAAACCACCGCAGATCCCGAGGACCGGTCGGCCCTCCGCCGCACGCCGCACGATCGCGTCGGCGAGCCCGCGCCGGCGCAGCCATTCCAGCGCCTTGACGGTGCCCCGGGTGCCGGGCAGGACGACGAGGTCGGCGTCCGCGAGCTCCTCGGGCCGGTCGGCGAAGCGCACGATCACACCCGGTTCGGCCGCCAGGGCGTCGACGTCGGTGAAGTTGGACATCAGGGGGACCGCCGCCACGGCGACCCGGAGCACGTCCTCGCCGTGCGGCGGCGCGGTGTTCGACTCCCGCACGGTGCCGCGCAGGGACACCCGCAGCCCGTCCTCCTCGTCGATGCCCAGCCCGTGCCGGTACGGCAGGACACCGTAGAAGCGGCGCCCGGTCAGCCCGCGCAGCATCTCCAGCCCGGGTTCCAGCAGCGAGACGTCGCCGCGGAACTTGTTGACGAGATAGCCGCAGACCAGCTCCTGGTCCTCGCGGCTCAGCAGCGCGGTCGTGCCGAAGAAGGACGCGAAGACCCCGCCCCGGTCGATGTCGCCGACGACGACCACGGGCAGCCGCGCGGCCCTGGCCAGGCCCATGTTGACGATGTCGCCGTGCCGCAGGTTGATCTCGGCCGGGCTGCCAGCGCCCTCGCAGATGACCGCGTCGTGCCGGGAGCGCAGCTCCTCCAGGCAGGCGGTGACGGTCTCCAGCAGTTCCGAGCGGCGCCCGTTGTGGTAGCCGCGCGCGCTCATCTCGCCCACCGGGCGGCCCATCAGGACGACCTGGCTCGTGCGGTCGCCGCCCGGTTTGAGCAGCACGGGGTTCATCAGCGCGGACGGCTCCACGCGCGCGGCCTGCGCCTGCATGGCCTGCGCGCGGCCGATCTCGGCGCCCTCGCGCGTGACGTACGAGTTCAGCGACATGTTCTGCGCCTTGAACGGGGCCACCGACACCCCCTGCCGGGCCAGCCAGCGGCAGATGCCGGCGGTGACCACGCTCTTCCCGGCGTCCGACGTGGTGCCCGCGACCAACAGCGCGCCGCCGCTCATGCGTTCCCCCTCCGGGTGAGCCGGCGCCAGGCAGGCCGGCCGCCGGCCGTGACCGCCAGGGCCAGCAGGCTCACGCGCCGCGACAACCGCACCGCGCGCTCGATGTCCGCCACCTCCACCGCCCGGTTTCCGGCGCCGAGCACCGGCCGGTGCTCGATCCGGCCCCCGTACGCCAGCGTCCCCCCGAGCCGTACGCCCAGCGCCCCGGCGAACGAGGCCTCCACGGGACCGGCGTTCGGGCTGGGGTGCCGGCCGCCGTCCGCGCGCCAGGCGCGCCAGGCGCCCCGCCGGTCGGGGCCCGCCAGCACGGTGAGCGCGGCGGTCAGCCGGGCGCCGGGGAAGCCGGCGACGTCGTCCAGCCGGGCCGACGCCCAGCCGAACCGGCGGAAGCGCGGGGACTTGTGACCCACCATCGCGTCCAGGGTGTTGACCGCGCGGAAGCCCACGAGTCCCGGCACACCGCCCAGAGCGCCCCACACCAGGGCGCCCACGACGGCGTCGGAGGTGTTCTCGGCGACCGACTCGACGACCGCCCGGGCCAACTGCCGCTCGTCCAGGGCCTGCGGATCCCGCCCGCACAGGTGGGGCAGCCGGGCCCGGGCCGCCGCGGTGTCCCCGGCGGCAAGGGCGGCGCCGATCGTCCGCGCCTCGCGCGCCAGCGACGTACCGCCCAGCACCGCCCATGTCGCGGCCGCGGTCAGGGCCAGGGACGCGGCGGGGGAACGGCGTACGGCGCGCGCGGTCCCAGCGGCGACCGCCGCGGCGCCCCCGGCGCACACCGCGGTGTACAGGGCGCCCCGTCCGCGGTGGTCGTGCCACAGCACGCGCTCCAGTGCGCCTGCCGCGCGCCCGAAGGCGGCGACGGGATGTCCGCGTCGTGGGTCGGCGAGCGCGAGGTCGGCCAGCCAGCCGAGGACCGCCCCGGCGGCGAAGACCGACGGCGCGGCAGAGCCGGCGTCGGGTGTACGGCGGCTGCCGCCCATCGCTGGTGTCCTCACTCAGGGTCCGCGCCCTGGCTCGACGTGACCGGCGGTGAGAGTCTCCTGGCTCCCGGATCGGCGGCACCCCCGGCCTTCCAGCCCGTGGTACGGGCCGTGGCCGCTGGTGGAGGCGCGCTCCCCGGTGACAGTGGCGGGACCGCGCCGGATTCGCACCGGACTTCCTCTCCTGCCGCCGTGTGGCGGTTCCGATACCACCACGCGCCGATCCGGCCCGTCAACTCACCCCGTAGCGGCCCGGAAACGCGGAAACCCCAGCTCACAACCGGAAGGGCCGGGAGCCGGGGCCGAGTTCGCGCCGCGGGGCGGGAGGTCAGGCGACGATGAGGAAGATCCCGTACGCCACGGCCGCCGCGCACAGCGCGAAGCACGCGTACGCGCCCGTGCGCACCACGGCGCCCTGGCCGGCGCCGGTCGTGGCCGGCCGGGACAGGCCGACGACGCCGAGGGTGAAGAGGCCCACGAGGCCCACGGTGGCGGCGAGGCTGACGCCGAAGACGGAGCCGAGGGCAGCCCAGTCGATGTGCATGCTGCTGTGTCCTTCCGGGACCGGTGGGGCGGTGCCCGCCGTCAGGCGGTGGCCTTGGCGGGGTCGGTGTCGGCGGGCGGGGCGACGGGGCCGAGGGGGCCCGCGGGCGGCGGCGTCACGGCCGCGATGGCCGCGGTGACGATGCCCGGTTCCCCGGCGTCCGCGCGGTCGTCATTGACGTTGGTGTGGTCGACCGGCTTGCGGCGCGCGGCCACCCAGATCGCGCCGCACACGGCGAGCGCCAGCACGGCGACCGCGGTGACGCCGAGGTCGCCCTGGTCGGCCAGGAGCGCGGCGCCCGCCGCGACCAGGCCGGCGGCCGGCAGCGTCAGCGCCCAGGCGGCGGCCATGCGGCCCGCGGTGCTCCAGCGGACGACGCCGCCCTTGCGGCCCACACCGGCGCCCATGACGGAACCGGAGCAGACCTGCGTGGTGGACAGCGAGAAGCCGAGGTGCGAGGAGGCCAGGATGACGGCCGCGGCGCCGGTCTGGGCGGCGAAGCCCTGCGGCGGCTGGATGTCGGTGATGCCCTTGCCCATGGTGCGGATGATCCGCCAGCCGCCGATGAACGTGCCCAGCGCGATGGCCAGGCCCGCCGAGACGATGACCCACAGCGGCGGGTCGGAGTCGGGGGCGACGACGTTGCCGGCGATGAGGGCGAGCGTGATGACACCCATCGTCTTCTGCGCGTCGTTCGTGCCGTGCGCGAGGGAGACCAGGCCCGCCGAGGCGATCTGGCCGGCCCGGTAGCCCCTGGCGGTGGCGGCCGGGTCGCTGCCGCGGCTGATGCGGTAGGTCAGGCGGGTCGCCAGCAGCGAGGCCACCCCGGCGACGACCGGGGCGCAGACGGCCGGGACGAGCACCTTCATGACGACCGCGTCGCCGTTGACCGCGCCGAACCCGGCGGACGCGACGGAGGCGCCGATCAGCCCGCCGAACAGGGCGTGCGAGGAACTCGAGGGGAGCCCGGCCAGCCAGGTCAGCAGGTTCCAGACGATGGCGCCGACCAGCCCGGCGAAGATGACTTCGGGTCTGATCCCCGCGGTCTCGTCGAGGATTCCCCCGGAGATCGTCTTGGCGACCTCCACCGAGAGGAACGCTCCGACGAGGTTCAGTACGGCGGACATCGCCACCGCTGTCCGGGGACCCAGGGCGCCGGTGGAGATGGTGGTGGCCATCGCGTTGGCGGTGTCGTGGAAACCGTTCGTGAAGTCGAACACGAGCGCGGTGATAATCACGATTCCGATCAGGAGCGTGATGTGTTCCATGTATCCAGGCATTCGTTCGATCGGACAGCGGCGGTGGCGACCGTACGGAGTCTGAGTGAACGGAAAGTGAACGGTGGGGATCTGTGGAGTGCTGTGGCTCCGGGGGTCCTGTGCGCTGCCCCGGAACGCGGCCTTCCGGGGCCGTGGCCGGGTCCGCCGGAGCTGTCCCGGGGAGACGCTTCTCACCCCGCCGGGACCCCGTTCGGGGCCCCGGCGGCGGAGGGTCGTCGGCCGTTCTCGTGACCGGGCCACCCGGACGGTCCGGCAACTCCCCCGGAGCGGGGGCCGGTGGAGCGCCGCGGGCTGCGGGCACTTCCCGGCGGAGCCGGGGAGGGGACGTGGTGACGGGGCCTAATGGCGCCCGGAGATCCGGTCGGCCGCACGGGCCAGGGGGTCCGTCTCGGCGCTGCGGCCGGACTGTTCGCGGCGGTCGGCGGCGCGGTAGGCCGCGTAGAGGCCGTGCACGCCGATCCAGCGGAACGGTTCGGGCTCCCAGCGGCGGACCCGGTGGTGCACCCAGGGAAGGGCCGTCAGCTCCGTGCCGTGCCCCTGACCCGAGTCGAGCTGCACCAGGTCCCGCAGGGTGCGCGCCGCCAGGTTGGCCGTGGCCACGCCGCTGCCGACGTAGCCGCCCGCCCAGCCGAGCCCCGTGGAGCGGTCCAGTTCCACCGTCGCGCACCAGTCGCGCGGCACGCCCAGCACGCCCGACCACGCGTGCTCGATGGCGACCCGCCCCGCGGCCGGGAAGAAGCGCACCAGGATCGCCCGCAGCGCCTCGACCGTCTCCGGCCGGGTGCGCCCGTCGTTGTCGGTGCGCGAGCCGAAGCGGTACGGCACCCCGCGGCCGCCGAGGGCGATCCGGTCGTCGGCCGTGCGCTGCGCGTACATGTAGGCGTGCGCCATGTCGCCCAGGGTCTCGCGGCCCTCCCAGCCGATGGTGTCCCACACCTCGGCGGGCAGCGGCTCGGTCACCACCATCGAGGAGTTCATCGGCAGCCAGGACCGCTTGTGGCCCTTGATCGCCGCCGTGAAGCCCTCCGTGCAGCGCAGTACGTAGGGGGCGCGCACGCTTCCGTACGGCGTCAGCGCGTGCTTGGGCCTGATCTCCGTCACCGGCGTCGACTCGTGGATCACCACGCCGAGCGCCTCCACCGCCCGCGCCAGACCCTGGACCAGCTTCGCCGGGTGGACGCGGGCGCCGTGCGGCGTCCACGTGCCGCCCGCCGTGCCCGCGACGCGCACCCGCCGGGCGGACTCGGCGGCGCCCAGCAGCAGCCGGTCCTTCTCGCCGAAGGCGACCTCCGCCTCGTGGAAGGCGCGCAGGCGGGCGAGTTGGGCGGGGGAGTGGGCGACCTCCAGGACGCCGCCCTTGTGGACGTCCGCGTCGATGCCCTCCTCCGCCGCGACCCGGATCACCTCGTCGACCGTCTCGTTCATCGCCCGCTGCAGTGCGATCGCGGAGTCCCGGCCGTGCAGGGCGGCGTAGCGGTCGCGGCCGGCGATGCCGTTGTAGAGCCAGCCGCCGTTGCGACCGGAGGCGCCGTAGCCGCAGAAACGCTGCTCCAGGACGACGATCCGCAGGAACGGCACGGCCTTCTTCAGGTAGTACGCGGTCCACAGGCCGGTGTAGCCGCCGCCGACGATGCACACGTCGGCCGTCGTGTCGCCGGGCAGCGGCTCGCGCGGCACGGGGAGGCCGGACTTCGCGTACCAGAAGGAGATGCCGCCGTTGACGGTGGTCATGGTGCCCCTGCAATTCGTCAGGCTGATCGGTCTGCGGTGTGCCGGGACGCTACTGTGCCCCGGGAGTGTGCGGCAACGCCCAACCTGTCAGGATCAGCGCCCGGAGGTGGCACGGATGTCGGTGCGGGACACGGTGGGCAAGGCCTGGTCGGAGCTCGTGGACACGGCCCAGCGCTCTGTCGCCGACGGACTGGTGGTCGGTACGTCCGGCAATGTCTCGGTCCGGGCGGGCGGCGACCTCGTCCTCGTCACCCCCAGTGGTGTGCCCTACCACCGGCTCGGCCCCGACGACACGGTCGGCGTGGACCTCACGGGCCGGCAGGTGCTCGGCACGCTCCGGCCGACCAGTGAACTCTCCATGCACCTGGCGATCTACCGGAACACCGACGCCGGCGCCGTCGTCCACACCCACGCCGTGCACGCCACCGCCGTCTCCACGCTGCTGTACGAACTGCCCGCCATCCACTACATGGCCGCCGCGCTCGGCGGGCGCATCCGCGTCGCCGATTACGCCACCTACGGCAGCGAGGAACTGGCCGCCAACGTGCTGCGCGCGTTGCGCGACCGCACCGGCTGCCTGCTGCGCAACCACGGCACCATCGTCTACGGCGACGACCTGGAGCAGGCCTACGACCGCACCGCCCAACTGGAGTGGATGTGCCAGGTCTGGCTCGCCGCCCGCTCCGTCGCGGGTTTCTCGCCGTCCCTGCTGTCGAAGATCGAACTCGCCAGGGTCGCCGAGAAATTGCGGCAGTACGGGCAGCCCGGTACCGAGGACGACCTGCCCGGCGCCTTGGACGGCGCCGAGGACGGCCCGCGGTAGCCCCCGGACGGCGCCCAGCACTGGCCGCCCCGCACGCCCGCACCGACACTGGAACGGATGCGCCTCACGACCGCCGCGGCCCTGGCCGCCACGACAGCGTTCGGTGCCGGTGCGGCCGCGGTGGCGGCCGGGCGGCACGTGTCGGAGCTTGCCCTCAAGCCGCGCACCGACGGCCCCGACCCCGAGTCGTTGACGGTGCACTCGGCGACCGGCGATGAGGTCACCCTCACCAGGACCCTCGGCGCCGGCCGGCGCGGGATCCACGGCATCACCGGCTCCGGCGTGCACGCCACCGTCGGCGACGTGCTGTCCACCGCTCCCGACTCGGTGACCCGGCGGCTGCTGCGCGTCGGCCGGGGCGCCCTGGCCGCCGGGCAGCGGGTCCGGCTCACCCCGCAGGTCTACGACGGCGACCCCGCCTCGGCGCTCGGCCTGGCGTACCGGGACGTCGAGATCCCCGGCGAACTCGGGCGGATGCCCGGGTGGTTCGTCGACGGCGCCCGCGACACCTGGGTGGTCCTCGCGCACGGTCTCGGCACCACCCGCGAGCACGCCATGGTGGTGCTGCCCACCCTGCACGCGCTGCGGCTGCCCGCGCTGGTCCTCGCCTACCGCAACGACCAGGGGGCCCCGCGGTCCCCGGACGGCATCGGGCACCTGGGCGACTCCGAATGGCGGGACCTGGACGCGGCCATGCGCTACGCGGTCCGGCACGGCGCGCGCCGCCTGGTGCTGTACGGCTGGTCCGCCGGCGCCACCATGGCGCTCCGGGCGGCGTGCGACTCCCCGCTGCGGGCCCTGGTCGCCGGCATGGTGCTGGACTCCCCGGTGCTGAACTGGCAGTGCACGGTCCGCGCCGCCGCGGCCGCCCGGGGCACGCCGCGCGCCCTGCTGCCGCTCGGCGTGCGCGCCGCGGAGGGCCGCACCGGCCTGCACGCGGAACGCATCGCCGAGGCCGCCGCGCCCGGCCGGTTCACCGTGCCGACGCTGATCTTCCACGGACCCGGCGACACCCTCGCGCCCTGGGGCCCGTCCCGCGAACTCGCCCGCCTCCGGCCGGATCTGGTCATGCTGCACCCGGTGGACGACGCCTCGCACGCGGCGATGTGGAACGCAAACCCGCAACCCTACGAGGAGGCCGTCCGGCGCTTCCTGACCCCCCTCCTGTAGCCTCCCCGTTTTCTCTCGTGCGAGAGTGAATAAATGGGTATATCCACTGGCAAACCGTACGACCCCGGGTCGCGGAGGGGGACGCTCGTTTGGGTTTCCGGGTGCTCACCCGCAAGACTGCTCCCGTGACGTCCCGTATCCCGCGAGACACTCCGCTGCGTCTCGTTCCGCGCAGGCCCCTGGCCGCCGCGCGCCGTGTCGCCGCGACGCGCCGAAACCGCCCGCCGAGGCCGCCGGAGGGCATCCCGGCACTGCCGGAGCTGGCCAGGAGAGCCCGTACCGAACTCGCGGACGCGGTCCGCCTGGCCCACTGGGCCGATCCCGCGGTCGGTGCCGCCCCCGGCACGGCCGGGATACTGAGGGACGCCGACGTCCGGCGAGCCGTCGCCGCGCTGACCCTGACGGACCACCAGGTCCGCTCCGCGTGGGACCGGGCCCGGCTGGCCGGTCTCATCGAACTCCACAAGGGCGGTGCCGCGCGCCCCGGTTGGCGGCTGCGCGCCTGGGACCGCGACGACACCGCCGTACTGCGCGGCTGGGTCGCGCTCTTCGACGCCTGGTCGCTGGCGCACCCCGCGGCGCTCGATCCGGCGTGCGACGGCGCAGACCCCGCTCTTGTCGCCGAAGTCGTCGAGGCCGCTCCCCAGTTGCTCTCCCTCCTGCACCTGTCCTCCGGGCCGGTCGCCGTGGAGGCCCTGCTCGATCTGCTCCGCCAGCGGGTCGACGAGCTGCGTGCGGAGCGGCACGAGCCCCCGGCCGGCGGCGGCCGGGACGACTTGCCCCCTCTCCTGGACTGGACGCTGGACGCGCTGGCCCGTGTCGGCGCCCTGCAGCCGCGTGACCCGGCCCGCCCCGGCGAGGTCACCATCACGCCGCTGGGCAGCTGGGCGGTGTGGGTCAAGCTGGAGCAGATCTGCGTCGCCGCCCAGGGCCCGGCCGGGCACTTCGAGCACTCCGCCGAGGAGATGCTCAAGGCGTGCATCGGCATGGCCCCGGGCGCGGCCCGCGACGAGTACAAGGCGTGGCTCGCCGCCCGCCCGGTCGCCCAGGCCGTCGCCGAGTTCCTGGACGTGGCCCGCGGTGACGACGCCCTGCTGCGCGGGCTCGCCTTCGAGGCGCTGCGCGTCGTAGGCAGCGCCGCCGAGCCCGCCGTGCGGCACGTGGTCGACGAGCCGGGGCTGCGCCCCTACGCCCTGATGTGGCTCGCCGAGCACGAGGGCGCCGACCCCGAGGACGTCGCCGCCCTGCTCACCCGCGAGGAGGCCACCTGGCTGTGGGTGGACACCGCGGCGGCCGTCGCCGACCACGGTGAGAGCCATCTGCTGGTGGGTCACCTCGACGCCGCCCTGCAGGGCTCGGTGTCCCGTCTGCTCGACGAGCTCCGCGTCGCCGGGCACCCGCGCACCGTGCAGGTGCTCGTCGCCCTCGCCGCCGCCCACCCGGATCCCGCGCTCGCCAAGGCGATGCGCCGGGCCGCCTTCCAGGTGCACACCGGCGGGGAGTGACGCCTGCCGCGCCGCCCCGGCCCGGTCACTCCAGGGCCGGTATCCGCGGCACGTACGTGCCGAAGGACCAGAGGTTGCCCTCGGGGTCGCGCGCGGTGTAGTCCCGCGACCCGTAGTCCTGGTCGGTGAGCGGCAGTACGACCTCCGCGCCCGCCGCGACCGCCCGCGCGTGATGGGCGTCGGTGTCGTCGACCACCACGTAGACCGAGACCGCGCCGAGGTCCCCGGCGATCCGGCTGAACGGGCTGCCGGACCGCTCGCTGCCCAGCATCACCAGGCCGTTGCCGTAGGCGAGTTCGGCGTGCTGCACGGTGCCGTCCGCGCCCTCGTGCACGGCGACCTCCGTGAAGCCGAAAGCGTCCGTGAGGAAGGCGATGGCGGCCCTCGCGTCCTTGTACCGCAGCGTCGGACAGACCGTGGGCGCGGCTCCGTTGCCTGCCATGGTGATCACTCTCCCCTTCGGAAACGTCTCCCGTCGATGTGACGCGGATCTCACTGGATCTCAGTCTGGCAGGGGGGTACGACAACGGCCCTCGCGCACGCGTCGCCCCAGGCCGGGCAGGGCGGAACGGTCGGGAGAGGCGGTCCGGAGCAGGGGCTCAGGGTCTCAGGGGCTCAGCGACCTCAGCGGCTCAGCGACCTCGGAGGCTCAGCTGAAGGTGTCGCAGTCGTCCATGTTCCCCGTGCGCAGACCCGTGCCGAACCACTGCTGCCGCTGGGCCGACGAGCCGTGCGTCCACGAGTCCGGGTCGACCCGCCCCTGCACCCGTGACTGGATCGCGTCGTCCCCGACCGCCGCCGCCGCGTCCAGGCCCTGCCGGATGTCGGCGTCGGTCAGCCCCGTGATCAACGTGCCGCCCGTCTCGTCGCGCGTGGTGGTGGCGTGGTGCGCCCACACGCCCGCGTAGCAGTCCGCCTGCAGCTCCACCCGCACCGAGTTGCTGCTCGCGCCCGTGCGCCGGTCCTGCGCCGATCCGAGGGTGCCCGCCAGGTCCTGCACGTGGTGGCCGTACTCGTGGGCGACGACGTAGCTCTCCGCGAAGGGGCCTCCCTCGGCCCCGAACCGGCGGCTGAGCGTGGTGAAGAAGTCCAGGTCCAGGTAGACCTTGCGGTCCGCGGGGCAGTAGAAGGGCCCCGACGAGGGGTCGGCGACACCGCAGCCCGTGCGGACCGGCTGGTCGAAGAAGACCGTCGGCGCCGGCCGGTACACCGCGCCCCGGCGCCGGAACTCCGCCCTCCAGTAGTCCTGCACGTTGTTGACCACGGCGACCATGCGGCAGTCCTGCCGGGTGCCGGCGTCCGCCCCCGTCCGGCAGCCCGCCGCGAGATCGGGTCCCGTGGCGGTCCCCGGCGCGCGGGCCGGCGGGTCGTCGGAGAGCCCCAGCTGGTCCGGGCTGATGCCGAAGATCAGCCCCACGACGACCACGATCAGCCCCGCGATGCCGCCCCCTACCATCCGCCCGCGCCCACCGCCGGGCGAGCCGCCTCGCCGGTCCTCGACCTCGGAGGTGTCGAGCGGCGCGTCGTCGTCGAACTGCATGCCCCGATTGTCCGCCGCGCCGCCGTGCTGCGCAGGCGCGCCTTCCGGCCCCGGCGGCCGGAAACCGTTTGCCGGGCCACCGCGGCGCCCCCGGTAGACTGGACGCATGGCAGTAGTCCACGCGCATTAGACGGCCGTCGCCGACCGCGACCCCTCCGCCCGCACGTCGCCCACCCACCACCCACGACGCGCTGGCGCGGCCCTCCCGATAGCCGTCCGCCACGCCCAGGAGCCCTTCCCGTGATCACTGCCACTGGCCTCGAGCTGCGCGCCGGAGCCCGCGTCCTCATCGAGTCCGCCTCCTTCCGTATCGCCCGCGGCGACCGTGTCGGCCTGGTCGGCCGCAACGGCGCCGGCAAGACCACCCTCACCAAGGTGCTCGCCGGCGAGGGCATGCCCGCCGCCGGCAGCGTCACCCGCGCCGGTGAGGTCGGCTACCTGCCGCAGGACCCGCGCACCGGGGACCTGGACGTCCTCGCCCGCGACCGCATCCTGTCCGCCCGCGGCCTGGACACGGTCCTGCGCAAGATGCGCGAGAACGAGGAGCGGATGGCCAGCGGCAAGGGCGCCACCCGCGACAACGCGATGAAGAAGTACGCGCGCCTGGAGACCGAGTTCCTGACCAAGGGCGGCTACGCGGCCGAGGCGGAGGCCGCGACCATCGCCGCCGCCCTGAGCCTGCCGGACCGGGTGCTGGCCCAGCCGCTGCACACCCTCTCCGGCGGTCAGCGGCGCCGTGTGGAGCTGGCCCGCATCCTCTTCTCCGACGCCGACACCCTGCTGCTGGACGAGCCGACCAACCACCTGGACGCCGACTCGATCCTGTGGCTGCGGGACTTCCTGAAGACCTACCGCGGCGGCTTCGTCGTCATCTCCCACGACATCAATCTGGTCGAGACGGTCGTCAACAAGGTCTTCTACCTGGACGCCAACCGCTCCCAGATCGACGTCTACAACATGGGCTGGAAGCAGTACCTCACCCAGCGCGAGGCGGACGAGAAGCGCCGCAAGCGCGAGCGCGCCAACGCCGAGAAGAAGGCTGCGACCCTCAACGCCCAGGCCGACAAGATGCGCGCCAAGGCGACGAAGACCGTCGCGGCCCAGAACATGGCCAGGCGCGCCGACAAGCTGCTGTCCGGGCTGGAGGCGGTGCGGCAGTCCGACAAGGTCGCCAAGCTGCGCTTCCCGGACCCCGCGCCCTGCGGCAAGACGCCGCTCACGGCGACCGGCCTGTCGAAGTCGTACGGCTCGCTGGAGATCTTCACCGACGTCGACCTGGCCATCGACAGGGGCTCCCGGGTCGTCATCCTCGGCCTCAACGGCGCCGGCAAGACCACCTTGCTGCGGCTGCTGGCGGGCGCGGAGCAGCCCGACACGGGCGAGGTCGTCCCCGGCCACGGCCTGAAGCTCGGCTACTACGCGCAGGAGCACGAGACCCTCGACCCGGACCGGACCGTGCTGGAGAACATGCGCTCCGCCGCCCCCGACATGGACCTGGTCGCCGTCCGCAAGATCCTCGGCTCGTTCCTCTTCTCCGGCGACGACGCCGACAAGCCCGCGGGCGTCCTGTCCGGCGGCGAGAAGACCCGTCTCGCGCTCGCCACGCTCGTCGTCTCCAGCGCCAATGTGCTGCTGCTGGACGAGCCCACCAACAACCTCGACCCGGCCAGCCGCGAGGAGATCCTCGGCGCGCTGCGCACCTTCACCGGCGCCGTCGTCCTCGTCACGCACGACGAGGGCGCGGTGGAGGCGCTCCAGCCGGAGCGGATCATCCTGCTGCCCGACGGCGTCGAGGACCTGTGGGGCAAGGACTACGTGGACCTCGTGTCGCTCGCCTGACCCCGTCGGCGCGGCTCCGGGGGAGCCGTCCGGGGGCCCGTCGACGCGCGGCCGATCATCCGTGTGGATCAATCGCCTGGATCATTCGGCCGACGGGTGATCCTTCATTGGTGTGAGACCGGCTCGTACTCCGGCGTGCCGACGTGCGATCCGTCGAACGGCGGAGTCGATCAGCCGCGTCACATGGGGAAACTCCTTACCGACCTTGGTGACCTGCCCTTTCCCGGGCGGGTTCGGAAGGGTCGAGCCGGCTGCGCGGCGGAATGCCCGATTTCGCCTCCCGCGGCACCCGGCTTCCGCGTCAACACGGGTCCCAATGTTGTTGCACGGACCTTGCCGAATGGGTGGCCAGGAAGTCTCCTAGGGGTGATCATGAGAGTCACAGAGCGCACTTCCCTGGAGGAGGCACGGGTGGCCGAGACTCTGAAGAAGGGCAGCCGGGTGACCGGCGCCGCGCGCGAGAAGCTCGCGGCAGACCTCAAGAAGAAGTACGACGGCGGGGCAAGCATCCGAGCGCTGGCCGAGGAAACCGGCCGCTCCTATGGCTTCGTCCACCGCATGCTCAGTGAGTCCGGCGTGGCCCTGCGCGGCCGCGGCGGAGCCACACGGGGCAAGAAGGTTTCCACGGCCTGACAGCTGTCGGCGCCTGGTACAGCGGTATGCAGTGGTCCGAGGACATGACAGGGCCACCCGGTCGCGGAAATGGCCGACCGGTTGGTTACTCTTCGGTAATCAAGTCTGCGGATCGCTCGGAGGTGCCCGATGTCTGACCCCACAGTGCTGCTGGAGCGTGATGGTGTACGGCTCACGGCGGACGACAGTGTCGCCACCGTGACGTTGTGCAACCCCGCCAAGCGGAACGCCCAGTCGCCCGCGTTGTGGCGGGCGCTGGAGGAAGCGAGCCGGCTTCTGCCGGGCACTGTGCGGGTGGTCGTGCTCCGCGCGGAGGGCGTGTCCTTCTCCGCCGGACTCGACCGGCAGGCCTTCACACCGGAGGGATTCGACGGCGAGCCGTCGTTCATCGATCTCGCCCGTGCGTCCGAGGGCAAGCTCGATGCCACGATCGCCGAGTACCAGTCGGCGTTCACCTGGTGGCGGCGCAATGACATCGTCACGATCGCCGTCGTCCAGGGGCACGCGATCGGTGCCGGCTTCCAGTTGGCTCTCGCATGCGATCTGCGCGTCGTCGCCGACGACGTGCAGTTCGCGATGCGTGAGACCGGCCTGGGCCTCGTCCCGGACCTGGGCGGCACCAAGCCGCTGACCGAACTGGTCGGCTACGCGCGGGCCCTGGAGATCTGCGCCACCGGCCGCTTCGTCCATGCCGACGAAGCCGTGCGCACCGGCCTGGCCAACATCGCCGTCCCGGCCGACGCACTCGACGCCACCGTCAACGACCTCGCCGCGGCCCTGCTGGCCGCGCCTCGCGACGCCGTGATCGAGACCAAGGCGCTGCTCCGTGAGGTCTCCGGCCGTACCTACGACGAGCAGCGCGCCGCCGAACGGGCCGCGCAGGGCCGCCGGCTGCGCGACCTCGCGGGCGTCGGGGAGTAGCGACCGGGCCCGGTCACGTCCGTGCCTCCGGCTGTCCTCGGCCGCAGGCGATGTCGGTGACCACGACGGTGGTGACCTCCCCCGTCAGGGCCGTCACCGCCGTCGCGACCGCGCGGGCGACGTCCCGCGCGCGGTGCCCCGCGTCGACCGCGATCTGCACCCTGGCCGGATGGGCCTGCCCGCCCAGCCGCGCGGTGAGCCCGGCGACCCCCGGCACCGCCGCGGCCGCCGCCCGCGCCGTGGTGGACCTCGGTGCAGTGCCGTCATCGGTGGAAGCGGCCGGGGGCTCCGACACGCCGTCCTGGGCGGGCGGTTCGGGCGCGCCGGCGTCCAGCAGCCCGGTGACGGTGAGGTCGACGGCCGCCGGCTGCAGCCCGAGGCCGTGTTCCGCGGCCTCCCACAGCGCGTCACGCAGCCGCAGCGCCGAGTCCGGCAGCGGCAGTTCGGGCGTGGCCTCCAAGTCGCCCTCGATCCGCAGCGGCAGCCGGGCCAGCGCGCCCGGGGGCGCCGACTCCGGTACGGGCGCGGCGGCTTGGTCCGGCCCCGCGGCACCGATGCGCAGCCGCCCGAGCCGTACCCCCGGCACCCGCGCGGCGGCCGCCCGCAGCACCCCGGTCGCCGCGCTCTCGGTGACCCACAGCGTGTCCCCTGCGTCCCCCAGCGGCAGGACCCGGCCGAGCGCGAGTTGCCTGCGTACCGCCTGTGCCAGCCGGTCCGCGGTCATCGGCTCGCCTCCCTCCACCCCACGGCGCACCCGTGCGCGGCCGTCCTCGCCCGGTCGCCGCATCCTCACGGCGTGACGGGGCATGCCCACATAGTGTGGTGCACGGAGCAGCCCGAACCGCTCCCGCCATCGAAAGGGCGAAGGGACGAGGTGGGATGACCGAGACCGTGCAGCAGGGCGAGGGCAGGGGCCGGACACTGGAGAAGGGCACCAGCCCGGGCACGTCGGCGACCGGCCGCAGGGCGCCGCTCGGTGACCCGGCGACCCGCGGCCGGACCACGATCGCGGACGGGGTGGTGGAGAAGATCGCCGGACTCGCGGCCCGCGACGTGGAGGGAGTGCACGCCCTCGGGGCCGGTATCCCACGCGGCTTCGGCGTGGTGCGCGACCGGGTGCCGGTCGGGAAGTCCGGCACCCGCGGCGTGCGGGCGGAGGTCGGCGAGGTGCAGGCCGCGCTCGACCTCGACATCGTCGTCGACTACGGCGTGTCCATCGTGTCCGTCGCCCACGCCGTGCGGGAGAACGTGATCGTCGCCGTCGAGCGGATGACCGGCCTGGAGGTCGTCGAGGTCAACATCGCCGTCGGGGACGTGAAACTGCCCGACGACACGGACGACGACGACCAGGAGCAGCGGGTCCAGTGACATCGGCGCCGGACAACGGCCGCAGGACAGGGAGCTGACCATGAGCATGGCCCTGATCGGACTGATCGTCGGAATGGCGCTCGGCTTCGCCGGGTACTTCGGCGGCTTCGCCGCCTTCCTGCTGGTGGCGGCGCTCGGCGCCGTCGGGTTCCTGGTCGGCCGGTACTTCGACGGCGACCTGGAGCCCGGTGAGTTCTTCCGTACCCGCGACCGGCGGCGGTGAGGCGGCCCGATGACGACCGTGGAGCCGGCCAGGACGTCCCCCGTCCCGCTCCTCGCCCCCGCCGAGCGCGGCTCGCTGCGCATCGCCGACCGCGTCCCGGCGAAGATCGCCGCGCAGGCCGCCCGTGAGACCCTCGCCGGCGCGCCCGGCCGCGAGCACGTGCCGCGCGGCGCGTTCCCGCGGGCCAGTGTCTCCGTCCACCGCGACCGGATGCACGTGCGGCTGTCCGTCGAACTCGGCTACCCGGTCGACATCGCGGAGGTGAGCCGTGCGGTGCGACGCCATGTCGCGGAACGCGTGGAGGAGTTGACGGGGATCGTGGTGCAGGGCGTGGTCGTGGAGGTGGAACGGCTGCACTCGCAGACCTCGCACGCCGCCGAGGAGAGGAGGGTGCGATGAGCGACGCCGCGCGCACGCGCGAGCCCGAGGCGGTCGTGGAGGCCTCCCCCCGGGTGCGGCGCTTCTGGTCCCCGCGCCGGGTGCCCGCCGCGGTCACCGCGTTCGTGGTGCTGGCGCTCACCGGCCTGCTGCTGTACGACGTCGCCGCGGTCCGCGCCGGACGGTCCGCCATGGCCTGGCGCACATGGCTCGCGGACGACCTCGCCGCCCGCCCCGTCGACGACCCGTGGGTCCTGGCCGCGGGCTGCGTCGCGGTCGTGCTCGGGCTGTGGCTGCTCGTGCTCGCCGCGACGCCCGGGATGCGCGACGTCCTGCCGATGCGCCCCGGAACGGCCCGCGTCCGGGCAGGACTCGACCGCCACGCGGCCGAACTCGCGCTGCGGGACCGCGCGGTGGAGGTGCCCGGGGTGCGTTTCGCGCAGGTCGCCGTGGGCCGCCGGACGGCCGCGGTCCGGGCCGAAGTGGCCTTCAGGGAGACCGCCGAGGTGCGGGCCGACCTGGAGACGGCCCTCGCCGCGGCCCTGGACGAGCTGGGGCTGTACCGGCCGCTCGCGCTGTCGCTGCACGTACGCCGCATGGAAACGGGGTGAGCGCGGTGCGCTCCACGGTGAACCGCGTCCTGCTCGCCCTCGTCGGCCTGGTGCTGCTCCTCGCGGGAGCCGCCGTGCTGGGTGCTGGGTCCGGTCTGCTGGACCGGCCCTGGACGGGGCCTCACGACGTCCTGCTCGCCACGGGCGACCGCACCCGGTACACGGACACCTCCTGGTGGTGGCCGGCCGTCCTGACGGCTCTGGCGCTGATCGTGTCGGCCGCCCTGTGGTGGCTGCTGGCGCAACCGCGGGAGCGACGGCTGCGCCGGTTCGCCGTCGACGCCGACGACGGGGGCGGGGCGGTCCTGCGCGGACGCGCCCTGGAGGAGGTCATCGCCGCGGACGCCGCCGAGCTGCCGGGCGTCGACCACGTCTCCGCCGTGCTCGGCGGGACCCCCACCGCCCCGACGGCGCGGCTGCTCCTCGCCCTCTCCCCGCACGCCGTCCCCGGCACCGTCCTGGACGAGCTCGACGGTGCCGTGCTCCGCCGGGCCCGTACCTCGGCCGGACTGCCGGTCCTCCCCGCCGAGGCCAGGCTGCGCGCCGTCAGCCACCGCGCCACCCGGGTCACCTGACGGCGCCGCGGCTCAGTACTCCGCGCGGACGCCGCCGTCGACCGGCACCATCAGCCCCGTGAGGTACGAGGCGGCGGGCGACAGCAGGAAGGCGGCCGTGCGGCCGAACTCCTCGGGGGCGCCGTAGCGGCGCAGGGGGATGCGCTCGATCAGGCGGGCGCGGACGGCGCCGGGGTCACTGGTGAGGGCGTCGAGTTCGCGGGCCCGGTCGGTGTCGATGGACCCGGGGACCAGTCCGACGACACGGATGCCGCGCGGGCCGAGCTGGCCGGCGAGATCCTTGGCGTGGCCCGCCAGACCCGGGCGCAGCCCGTTCGAGATCGCCAGGCCCGGGATCGGCTCGTACACCGAGCCGGAGAGCACGAAGCCGATCACCCCGCCCTCGCCCAGTTCCTCCGCGGCCGCGCGCGACAGCCGCACCGCGCCCAGGAAGACCGACTCGAAGGCCGCGCGCCACTGATCGTCGCCGACGACGTCCGCGGTACCCGGGGGCGGCCCGCCGACGCTGATCAGCATTCCGTCCAGCCGCCCGAAGTCGCGCCGCGCCGCCGCGACCAGGCGCTCCGGCGCCCGCGGGTCGGCGTTGTCGGCGACGACCCCGGTCGCGCTCGCGGAGCCGCCCAGTTGCGCCACGGCGCCGGCCACCGGCTTCTCGTCGCGCCCGCTGACGACCACCTTCGCGCCGTCCGCGACCAGTTCGCGCGCGGCGGCGAATCCCAGCCCGCGGGTCGCGCCGGTGACGATGTACACCCGATCCTTCAGTCCGAGGTCCATGAGCGGTGTCGTGCCCCTTCCTTGCCGGCGAGCGTGAGTGCCGTATTGACGAGCCCGATGTGGCTGAACGCCTGCGGGAAGTTGCCCAGTTGACGCTGCTCCACCGGGTCCCATTCCTCCGCGAGCAGCCCCACGTCGTTGCGCAGGACCAGCAGGCGCTCGAAGAGGGCGCGGGCCTCGTCGCGCCGGCCCGTGCGGTGCAGGGCGTCGGCGAGCCAGAACGAGCAGGCCAGGAAGGCGCCCTCACTGCCGGGCAGCCCGTCCACGCTGCTGTCCTCCAGGGTGTAGCGGCGGACGAAACCGCCGTGGTCCAGCTCAGTGCGCACCGCGTCGACGGTGCCGATCACCCGGTGGTCGGTCACCGGCAGGAAGCCCACCTGGGGGATGAGCAGCGTCGCCGCGTCCAGCTCCCTGGAGCCGTAGTACTGCGTGAAGGTGTTGCGCTCCTTGTCGAAGCCCTTGCGGCACACCTCGCGGTGCACCTCGTCGCGCATCGCGCGCCAGGCCGCGACGTCCCCCGACAACTGCGGCCGGGCCTCCAGCGTGCGGACCGCACGGTCGGCGGCCACCCAGGCCATCACCTTGGAGTGCACGAAGTGCTGCCGGTCGCCGCGCACCTCCCACAGCCCCTCGTCGGGCCGGCGCCACGCCGACTCCAGGAAGTCCATCAGCGAGCGCTGCACCGCCCAGGCGTGCGGCTCGTCCCGCATGCCGCGGGTGCGGGCGAGGTAGAGCGAGTCCAGGACCTCGCCGTAGACGTCGAGTTGCAACTGCGTCGCGGCGGCGTTGCCGACCCGCACCGGCAGCGACGCCTCGTAGCCCTCCAGCCACCCCAGCTCCTGCTCGGGCAGCCGCCGCTCGCCCGCGATCCCGTACATGATCTGCAGGTCGGCGGGGTCGCCGGCGACCGCGCGCAGCAACCAGTCGCGCCAGCGGTAGGCCTCCTTGAGGTAGCCGGTGGCGACCAGCACGTTGAGGGTCAACGTCGCGTCGCGCAGCCAGCAGAAGCGGTAGTCCCAGTTGCGCACGCCCCGGATCTCCTCGGGCAGCGAGGTCGTGGCCGCCGCGACGATGCCACCGCTGGGCGCGTACGTCAGCGCCTTGAGGGTGATCAGCGAGCGCAGCACGGCGTCCCGCCAGGGGCCGTCGTAACAGCACTGGGCCGACCAGGTCTCCCAGTCCCGCACGCTCTGCCGCAGCGCCTCGTAGGGGTCGATCGCCCGGGGCCGCCGCTCGTGCGAGGGGTGCCAGGTGAGGGTGAGGGCGATCCGCTCGCCCTGGGCGACGGTGAAGTCCGCGCAGGTCGCGAAGTCCTTGCCGTACATGTGGACCAGCGGCTCGCTGCGCAGCCACACCGAGTCGGGACCGGCGATGGCGACCCGGTGCCCCTCACTGCGGCGCATCCACGGCACGACGTGCCCGTAGTCGAAGCGCAGCCGCAGCTCACTGGTCACGGGGACGCTGCCGGAGACGCCCTCGACGATGCGGATCACGTCGGGCGCACGGTCCCGCTGCGGCATGAAGTCGATCACCTTGACGGTGCCGGAGGGGGTCTCCCAGACGCTTTCGAGCACCAAGGTGTCGCCTTGGTAGGCGCGCCGCGTGCAGGCCTCGTCGGAGGGGGCGGACGCGGGGGCGATACGCCAGTTGCCGTTGTCATGGCCGCCGAGGAGCGCGGCGAAGCAGGCACCGGAGTCGAAGCGGGGCAGACAGAGCCAGTCGATGGAGCCGTTGCCGCCGACCAGCGCGACCGTCTGCAGGTCGCCGATGATCGCGTAGTTCTCGATGGGTCCCGCCACGGTGCCGCCTCCGCGCTCGGCCCCCCTTAGAGGGTGCCCCGCGGCCTACGGGGACGCGACCGCAGCGACCGCCTGGCCGGGCGTGTCCCCTTTCACCGAGCCGCTGCCGGGGTCCTCACCGGACCGCGGACCGGACGGGGAGTCCGGTCCCTCCCCGGGCCCGCCCGCGCTCTCCTGGGCGGCCCCCTGCGCCTCGAGCCGCTCCTTGCGCTCCCGGCGCACCAGGATGACCCAGCCGACCGGCACCATGGCCGTGAACAGCCACCACTGGATGGCGTAGCCCATGTGCATGCCGATGCTGCTGTGGTCCGGCTCGGGGATCAGCTCCGGCTGGTGCCCCGCGGGCTTCGGCGAGGTGGCGGACAGCTCCATGTAGCCGCCGACCGGCTTCTCCCCGGCCGGCAGGTCCTTGGCGACCAGCTCGCTGTTGATCAGCATGATCATGCGGTCGGGGAGTCCGCCCTTGTTCCTGATGCCGGTCTCGGAGGTGGTCTCGTCGGGGCGCAGCCGCCCGGTGACGGTGACCTCGCCGGAGGGCGCGGCGGGGATCCTCGGGAGCTTCGTGAGGTTGCCGCCGGCCGCGATCCAGCCCCGGTTGACCAGCACCGCGCGGCCGTCGGCCATGACCAGGGGGGTGATGACGTGGTAGCCGATGCTGTCGCCGTCGGCGGCGGTGCGCTGGCGGGCGACGACCTCGTGGGCGGTGTCGTAGCGGCCGGTCGCCGTGACCGTCCGGTAGACGTCCTTCTTCGGGACGGCGGTGCCCGGGCCGGTCAGCGACTCCACGGGCAGCGGGGTCGCCTTGAGGTTGTCCGAGATCAGGTGGTTGTTCGCCACCCGGCGCTCGTGCCGGTGCAACTGCCAGAAACCCAGCCGCACCATGGTGGGCATCATCAGCAGTCCGACGAGGGTGAGGATCACCCATTGGCGGGACAACAGGAAGCGGTACACCCCACGACCGTACAACTCGGTCGTAGGGCGCTTTCGGCAGGGGTCGGACGCGGCGGTGCCGTCGCCGGTCACCCCGCGGTCGGCCGCCGGTCGGCCGCCCGTCAGTTCCGGGACGCCACGGACCCGACGCGGTCGACGATGCCGGTGCGGCCCTCGGCCTTGGCGCAGTGCCCGCCGCAGTACCAGTGGCCGTCCACCTCGACGCCCTTGCCGACGATCCGGACCCGGCAGTGCTCGCAGATGGGGGCCATCCGGTGGATGGCGCACTCGAAGCAGTCGAAGACGTGCACGGCCCCCTGGGCGTGCACCTCGAAGCTCATGACGTAGTCGTTGCCGCAGACTTCACATCGGGCCATGAGGCCCAGCGTGCGGGTGGCACGGGGGAGCGGCAATCGCAGGACGGGTGCGTCGCCCGGCTACCACCCGAACGGCTGCCGCGGGCCGCCTCAGCCGTGCACGTCGGGCGCCGGGGCGACGTCCCTGAGCAGTTCGGCGAAGCGCCGCTCGTCGATGACGGGGGTGCCCATCTGCCGGGCACGCACCGTCTTGCTGGTGAGGGCGCCCGGGTCGTTGGTGACCAGCAGGCTGGTGAGCCGGCTGACGCCGGACGACACGTGCAGTCCGGCCTCGGTCGCCCGGTCCTCCAGCAGTTCGCGGTCGACGTTGGTGTCGCCCGAAAAGGCGACCCGCATCCCCTGGATCAGCGGACCGTCCTGCTCCAGCCGCCCCGGATTGGGGTAGGGGCAGGCGGGCCGCTTGCGGCTGGGCCGCCAGCTCATGGGCCGGTACGTGGAGCGGTAACCGGCGGCCACCGACCGCGGTTCCGCGGCGGTGTCGATCCACTCGGTGAGCGGGCGGCAGGCGTGCAGCGGCAGCCGCAGGCCCCCGGCCGCCGCCTGGTGGAGGCTGGGGCGGAAGACCTCCGCCAGGACACGGGCGTCGTCCAGCGCGTGGTGGGCGCGCTGCTGCACGACGCCGTAGTGCGCGGCCAGCGATCCCAGTTTGTGGTTGGGCAGCGGCAGGCCCAGCTCCTTGGACAGCACAATCGTGCACAGCCGGTGCTCCACCGGTGCGACGGTCCGGGCGCGGGCGAACTCCCTGGACAGCATCGACCAGTCGAAGACCGCGTTGTGGGCGACGAAGACGCGCCCCGCCAGCCGGGCGGCCAGTTCCTCCGCGATCTCGCCGAACAACGGGGCGTCGGCCAGCATGTCGGAGGTGAGGCCGTGGATCCACACCGGACCCGGGTCCCGCTGCGGGTTGACGGGTGAGTACCAGTGGTCCTGCACCTCGCCCCGCGCGTCCAGGCGGTAGACGGCGGCGGAGACTATCCGGTCGTCGCGGCCGAGCCCGGTGGTCTCGACGTCCACGACGGCGTACCCGTCGGGGTAGGCCTCGGGCCACGGTGGCTGCGGAAGCTGGGACGCGTGCATGGTGGAACACAATACGGGCGGCCGCCGACACTCCGGACCGGCCCCGTCCGGCTCCGCCCCGGTCAATGCCGGTGGGACGGGCCGGAAGCGGGCCCCGCGGCGGGCCTTCGCCGGGTGCCCGCCGCAGCCGCCGCGCCGGTCCGGGGCGCCGGTCCGGGCCCGACCGCGCCTTCGGCCGAGGGGCCGTCAGCCCCCCGGGTCGCCCGCGCCCTCCGCCCCGTCCCCGGGGAACCGGCCCGGTGTGCCGGACCGCCCACATCCCTTGCCGGAAGCCGTGTTGGGTCCCTCGGCCCCCGTCCCGGACCGTCGCGCCCTCGTGCGGCCGGCCCCGGGGACATACCGATCGGTAACGACATCTGTTCGCCGGGCGCCAGGCGGCCCTATGGTTCCGCCATGCCGCAACTGCCCGATGCCGTGATGTGGTCGATACCCGCATTCGTGCTGCTCACCGTCCTGGAAGTGATCAGCTACCGGATCCACCCGGACGAGGACTCCGCCGGGTACGGCGCCAAGGACACCGCGACCAGTCTGTCGATGGGACTCGGCAGCCTCTTCTTCGACTTCCTGTGGAAGTTCCCGATCGTCGCGATCTACACCGCGGTGTACGCCCTCACCCCGCTCCGCGTGCCCGTGCTCTGGTGGACGATCCCGCTGATGCTGACGGCCCAGGACTTCTTCTACTACTGGCAGCACCGCGGGCACCATGTGATCCGCCTCCTGTGGGCGTGCCACGTGATCCACCACTCCAGCCGGAGGTTCAACCTCTCCACCGCGCTGCGCCAGCCCTGGACGAGTCTGACGTCGTGGCCGTTCTACCTTCCGCTGATCGCCTGCGGTGTGCACCCGGCGGCTCTCGCCTTCTGCTCCTCCCTCAACCTCGTCTACCAGTTCGGCATCCACACCGAGCGCATCGGGAAACTGCCGCGCCCCGTCGAGTACGTCTTCAACACCCCCTCCCACCACCGGGTGCACCACGCCTCGCAGGGCGGCTACCTGGACCGCAACTTCGGCGGCATCCTGATCGTGTGGGACCGGCTCTTCGGGTCCTTCGCCGCCGAGACCGAGCGGCCGCTGTACGGGCTGACGAAGAACATCGCGACGTTCAACCCGCTGCGCGTGGCCACCCACGAGTACGCCGCCATCGCCCGCGACGTCGCCGCCGCCCGCAGCTGCCGCGACCGGGCAGGCCACCTGCTGCGCGGCCCCGGCTGGTCCCCGCGGCCCGAGGGCCCGGCGGCGTGACCGCGCACCCGGAGGCCGTACGGGCACCGCGGAGGTCGTCACCAGGGCGCTGCCGCCGGGCCGGGCCGGTGACGTGCTCGCGCGGTTCGGCGGGGACGCGGCGTCCCTCGCCGGGACGGGCCGCTTCTCGGCCGGCCGGCCACGTCTGCTGCCTCGCACTTCTCGCGTGGCGCGGGGCGTTCTCCGTCCCCGGCCGGACGCGGTGGGCCGCGCTCCCGCGGCCGCCCGCCGCCGGATTGCCGATCATGCTCACGTACCTCGCCGACCGGTTCCTTCCCGCGGCCGGACTGTACGGTGGTACGTCCCCACTCGTACGAACAGCTAGGACGACTTCCGTATGCGCGCCACCGTGATCCACGCCCCCCACGACATCCGTGTGGAGGAGGTGGCCGACCCGGTCGTACGGCAGCCCACGGACGCCGTCGTGCGCGTGGTGCTGGCCTGTATCTGCGGCAGCGACCTGTGGGCCTACCGCGGCGTCGCGTCGCGGCAGCCGGGGCAGCGCATCGGGCACGAGTTCCTCGGCGTGGTGGAGGAGACCGGTTCCGAGGTGTCCGGGCTCAGGCGGGGCGACCTGGTCGTCTCCCCGTTCGTCTGGTCCGACGGCGTCTGCGCGTACTGCGCCGACGGCCTCACCACCTCGTGCACCGAGGGCGGCTTCTGGGGCCAGGTCGGCTCCGACGGCGGCCAGGGCGAGGCCGTGCGGGTGCCGTTCGCGGACGCCACCCTGGTGCGGCTGCCCGCCGAGGCGCTGTCCGACGAGCGCCTGCTGGCCGGGCTGCTGACCCTCTCCGACGTGCTGGGCACCGGGCACCACGCGGCGGTCGGCGCGGGGGTGCGGCCCGGTTCCACCGTCGCGGTCGTCGGTGACGGCGCGGTGGGCCTGTGCGGCGTGCTGGCCGCGCGGCGGCTCGGCGCCGAGCGCATCATCGCGCTCGGCCGCCACGAGGCGCGCACCGCCATCGCCCGCTCCTTCGGGGCCACCGACGTCGTCGCCGAGCGGGGCGAGGCGGCCGTCGCCGCGGTCCGCGAACTGACCGGCGGCCAGGGCGCCCACGCGGTGATCGAGGCCGTCGGCACCGAGCAGTCCATGCGCACCGCGGTCGCCGTCACACGCGACGGCGGCGCCATCGGCTACGTCGGCGTCCCCCATGGCAGCGGCACCGGCCTGGACCTGAGCGACATGTTCGACCGCAACATCGCCCTGCGCGGCGGGGTCGCCCCCGTCCGCAGCTACATCCCCGAGCTGCTGCCGGACGTGCTGGACGGCACGATCGACCCGTCCGCGGTCTTCGACCTGACGGTCGGCCTGGACGGCGTTCCCGGCGGCTACAAGGCGATGGACGAACGCACCGCCCTCAAGGTCCTGGTGAAGGCCTGAGAGCGGTGCGCCGGTGCCCCGGGCGCCGTCGTCACTCGGTGACGGCGTCCAGGGCGTCCACGATGCCGTAGCCGTAGAAGCTGTTGACGTGCGGCCCGCCGGTGCAGGTGGCGTCCTGCACGCCGTTGCCGTCGGGGTCGTACAGGCCCGTCGGGCAACCGGGATTGTCGGCCTGCGCCTTGAGCATCCACTGCAGCTGCTCGGGCGTCGCGTGCCGGTGGGTGCTCTTCAGGAGCGCGGCGACGCCCGCCACGTGCGGCGAGGCCATCGACGTGCCCTGCAGGTAGCCGTAGGTGTTGCCCGGCAGCGTCGACAGGATGCGGCCGTTCCCGGACGGGGTGCCCGGGACCTGGAAGCGGTCGCCGCCGGGGGCGGCGACGTCGACGACCCCGAGGCCGTAGCTGGAGTAGTACGACTTCAGCTTCTGCACTCCGGTCGCGGAGACGGTGACGACGCCCGGCAGCTGGGTCGGGATGTCCCAGCAGACGTGCGGGTCGACGGTCCGGGTGACCGGGGTGGCGTCGTCGGGGCTGGTGGTGTCCACGATCGCGTCGGAGTCGAGGTCGTGGTTGGAGTTGCCCGCCGAGGCGATGTTCAGCACGCCCTTGTCCTGGGAGTACCGGGCGGCCCGGTCGACCGCGTCGACGATGGCCCGCTGGTCGGGGTCGTCGAGGCAGTTGTAGAGCCACGGGTCGATGTAGTAGCTGTTGTTGGTGATCTCCACGCTGTTCTCGGCGGCGAAGACGAAGGCGCAGACCACGCTCTCCGGGTAGAACAGCTGCGTGACGGGATCGGCCACCTTGATGGAGGCGACCCGCACGCCCGGGGCCACGCCCGCGACACCGACGCCGTTGCGCGCGGCCGCGATCTCGCCCGCCACGTGGGTGCCGTGGTAGGCGTCCGCGCTGTACGGGCGCCAGGCGCCGGGACTGGTGTCGGCCACTCCGCCCACGCAGTTGGCGGACTGCTTGGCGGAGAAGTTGGCCGCCAGGTCGGGGTGGGTGTCGTCGACGCCGGTGTCGATGACGGCGACGGTCACGTGGCGGTCCCCGGGGTCGATCCTCGCCGCCTTGTCGGCGCCGATGGCCGCCAGGTCCCACTGGTCCGCCTCCAGCGGCTCCTGACCGGGAGCGGCCTTGGACTTGGCCGCGGCGGCCTCGGCCGCCGAGATGCGCTCCGGGGCGCCCAGTTCGGTCGTGGAGGCGGTGGGGAGCGCCGCGGTGCGGGTGGCGCCCGCCGACTCCACCCCGCGTACCGTGCGCATGGCGGTGGCGAACGCGGGGTTCGCCGAGTGGACGACGATCACGCCGATCTTCTTGTACGTCGCGACGATGTCACCGCCGTTGCGGTCGATCGCCTGCTGGACGTCCTTGACGGTTCCGCTGTTGGTCCGGGTGGTGTTGACCACGTACGACAGCAACGGGCCGTCGGCGGCGGTGCCGTTGCCCGAGGCGGTGCCGGCCGTGGCGGCCGAGGCGGCGTTCGGCAGGATCGCGAGGGCACCCGCCAGCACCATGCCGATGGGTATCGCGAGAGCGCGGTGCCGTCCTGGCAGGGGAGCCATGGGATCTCCAATCGTCCGACTACTCGTCACCGGGGCGGAGTTGCCACCGGACGGGTACATGACGACGGAACCTAGCGCCGTCCCGAGCACCCCTTCAATGCGTTTGGGGGGAAAGCTCGGATTCCGTCTGGTAAGGACCTGACAATTTTCAACCACCGCCCCCTGTCGAAGCCCATGGCCACGCCTTTACCATGCGCGGGTCCGATCTTTGCGTGACGTAGCTCACGTTCGGCTCGCGTCGCGTGCTCGTGCCTGCCCAGCTCCGCCCCCACAGGAGGCATCGTGGATTCCGCACGACAGTCGGCTACCTCCGGTCCGCCGTCAGCGGCCTCGTACGCCGAGGTGCAGGCGAGCGCGGAGTTCGCCCAACTGCGCCGCTCCCACCGCTCGTTCGCCTTCCCGCTCACCATCGCGTTCATCGCCTGGTACCTGCTGTACGTCCTGCTGTCCAACTACGCGGGCGGCTTCATGGACACCAAGGTGCTGGGCCACATCAATGTCGCCCTCGTCTTCGGGCTCGCCCAGTTCGCCACCACCTTCGGGATCGCCGTGTGGTACTCACGCCACGCGAACTCCAAGCTCGACCCGCACTCCGACGCCATCAAGGCGCGCATGGAGGGCACCCAGGACACCGGTGAGACCGAGAGCACGGAGGCCTCCGCATGACCGCGCCGCACACCATGGGAGCCCAGGTCCTCGCGGCCGGGGCCAGTGACCACCGGACGCTGATCATCAGCCTCTTCTCCGTGTTCGTCGTGGCGACCCTCGCCATCACCGTCTGGGCCGGCCGCCAGACCAAGGACGCCACCGACTTCTATGCCGGCGGCCGTTCCTTCAGCGGCTTCCAGAACGGCCTCGCCATCTCCGGCGACTACATGTCGGCGGCCTCGTTCCTCGGCATCGCCGGCTCCATAGCCCTCGTCGGCTACGACGGCTTCCTCTACTCGATCGGCTTCCTCGTCGCCTGGCTGGTGGCGCTGCTGCTGGTCGCCGAACCGCTGCGCAACTCCGGCCGGTTCACCATGGCCGACGCCCTGGCCTTCCGGCTCCGCCAGCGCCCCGTGCGCACCGCGGCGGGCATCTCGACCATCGTCGTCAGCATCTTCTACCTGCTGGCGCAGATGGTCGGGGCCGGCGCCCTGGTGGCCCTGCTGCTCGGCATCACCGGCGAGGGCCCGCGGCGGCTGATCGTCGTCCTCGTCGGCGTCGTCATGGTGCTGTACGTGACGATCGGCGGCATGAAGGGCACCACCTGGGTGCAGATGGTCAAGGCCGTCCTGCTGATCGGCGGCACCCTGCTCATCACCATCCTGGTCTTCGCCAAGTTCCACTGGAACCTGTCCACGCTCCTGGGCGCCGCCGCCGAGAAGAGCGGCAAGGGAGCGGCCTTCCTCGAGCCGGGCCTGAAGTACGGCGTCACCTCGACCTCGAAGATCGACTTCATCTCGCTGGGCCTGGCGCTCGTGCTCGGCACCGCCGGGCTGCCGCACATCCTGATCCGCTTCTACACCGTCCCCACGGCCAGGGCCGCCCGCACGTCGGTCAACTGGGCGATCGGCATCATCGGTTGCTTCTACCTGATGACGATCGCGCTGGGCTTCGGCGCCGCCGCCCTGCTCAGCCCGGAGACGATCACCACCTCCAACGCGGCCGGCAACACCGCGGCCCCGCTGCTGGCCCAGGAGATCGGCGGCGGCGCCGGCTCAACGGGCGGCGCCATCCTCCTCGCGGTGATCTCGGCGGTCGCCTTCGCCACCATCCTGGCGGTGGTCGCCGGGCTCACGCTCGCCTCCTCGTCCTCCTTCGCGCACGACCTGTACGCCAACGTCATCCGCAAGGGGACGGCGAGCGAGAAGGAGGAGGTGGCCGCGGCCAAGATCGCGGCCGTCGCCATCGGGGCCGTCGCCATCCTGCTCGGCATCTTCGCGGGCAAGCTCAACATCGCCTTCCTGGTCGCCCTGGCCTTCGCCGTCGCGGCCTCCGCGAACCTGCCGACGCTGCTCTACAGCCTGTTCTGGAAGCGCTTCAACACCAGCGGCGCGCTGTGGAGCATCTACGGCGGCCTGATCACCTCCGTGGTCCTGGTGGTCTTCTCGCCGGTCGTGTCCGGCAAGGCGACCTCGATGTTCCCCGGCGAGGACTTCCACTGGTTCCCGCTGGAGAACCCGGGCATCGTCTCCATCCCCGTCGGTTTCCTGTTCGGCATCCTGGGCACGCTCCTGTCCAAGCCCGAACCGGACGCCGACCGCAAGTACGCGGAGCTGGAGGTCCGCTCCCTCACCGGGGCCGGAGCGCACTGAACAGACTGTTGAACGTCAGTGCCGTCCCGTAGGCTGCGAAGTAACGGGACGGCACTGCCGTGCCACCGGTCCGACCGCAGGAAGGAGGCGTGCCGTGCTGCTCGACACCTACGGCCGGATCGCCACTGACCTGCGGGTCTCGCTGACCGACCGGTGCAATCTGCGCTGCACGTACTGCATGCCGGAAGAAGGGCTGCAGTGGCTCGGCAAGCCCGAGCTGCTGACCGACGACGAGATCGTCCGGCTGGTGCGCATCGCCGTCACGCTGCTCGGGGTCAAGGACGTCCGCTTCACCGGCGGCGAGCCCCTGCTGCGGCCCGGGCTCGTCGGCATCGTCGAGCGCTGCGCGGCCCTGGAGCCCCGCCCCAAGCTCTCCCTCACCACCAACGGCGTCGGCCTCGAACGCACGGCCGCCGCGCTGCACGCCGCCGGACTGAACCGTGTCAACGTCTCCCTGGACACCCTGCGCCCCGAGGTCTTTCAGGCGCTGACCCGCCGCAAGCGGCACCATGACGTCCTGCGCGGCCTGGAGGCCGCCCGGGACGCGGGACTGACCCCCGTCAAGGTCAACAGCGTGCTGATGCGGGGGGTCAACGACGACGAGGCCCCCGAGCTCCTGGCCTGGGCCCTCGAAAACGGCTACGAGCTGCGCTTCATCGAGCAGATGCCGCTCGACGCCCAGCACGGCTGGCAGCGGAGCGACATGGTCACCGCCCAGGAGATCCTGGCGAGCCTGGCCACCCGTTTCGTCCTCACCCCCGAGCCCGACGAGGCACGTGGGCACGCCCCGGCGGAACGCTGGCTGGTCGACGGCGGCCCCGGCCGGGTCGGCGTGATCGCCTCCGTCACCCGCCCCTTCTGCCGCGCCTGCGACCGCACCCGGCTCACCGCCGACGGCCAGATACGCAACTGCCTGTTCGCCCGCGAGGAGTCGGACCTGCGCGGCGCACTGCGCTCCGGCGGATCCGACGAGGAGATCGCCGAGCTGTGGAAGGTCGCGATGTGGGGCAAGAAGGCCGGCTCCGGCCTCGACGACCCCTCGTTCCTGCAGCCCGAGCGCCCGATGTCAGCGATCGGCGGCTGAGTCCCGGCCGGCCGGCTCCTCCCACTCCTCGAAACGCACGACGTCCTTGAGGAACCCCCGCACACCCAGGAACGACGACAGGTGCTCGCGGTGCTCCTCGCAGGCCAGCCAGGTCTTGCGGCGTTCCGGGGTGTGGAGCTTGGGGTTGTTCCAGGAGAGCACCCACACAGCGGGGGCGCGGCACCCCTTGGCGGAGCAGATCGGCGATTCGTTGGTCACGAACCCCATCCAAACATGGCGACGCCGGGCAGCCACGGGGGGAGCCGCCCGGCGTCGGTCCGTCGCTCCGACGGGGGATGCGGAGCGCGTACGCAGTATGTCACGCGGAAAGGCCCCCAGTGGAGTGGATGCCCATGATTGATCTGAGCTTTTCTTGAGCTTCGGAGGTCCGGAAAAGGGTCAGCCGCGACCGGAGGACGAGCGTCCGTCGGCTTCCCTCCCGGCCTCCTCGGGAAGCCGTTCCCGCCCGGGCCCCAGAGCCGGGGGCACGACCGGCGGGAGGTGCGAGGACGGCAGGTTGCGGGCGTTCTCACGGCCCGCGTTGGCGAGCACCACGGCGATGTACGGCAGCACCAGCCCGGCGACGAGCGCCACCCACGCCAGCGGGGTCCACACGTGCCACAGGACGACGGCCAGGATGAACGAAAGGGTGCGCACGGACATCGAGATGATGTAGCGGCGCTGCCGGCCCCGGACGTCCTCCGTGAGCCCCGCCGCCGTCCCGGTGATCCGGAAGACCCCTGGATCACTGTGCTTCCGCATCACGTTCCCACCGCCTGCTCGAAATGCCGGAAGCTCCCGGTTCCGACGCCCTCCACGTTACGCCGCGTGTCCGCCGCATTCGAGAGCGGGGGCGGCCTCCGGGTGACACCCTCGATACCGCCGTACAACGTATGGCGGTATCCCGCATGCGACGTACCGGGGCCCCGCACAGACTGACGTCATGAACTGGGTCTGGGCGATCATCGTCGGCATCGTGCTCGGCTTCCTCGCGAAGCTCCTCCTGCCGGGCAGGCAGGACATCCCCTGGTGGCTCACCATCATCTGCGGCATCCTCGGCGCGTTCCTGGGGAACGCGGTCTCCGGCTGGCTCGGCGTCAAGCACACCGCGGGCATCGACTGGATCAGGCACGTGCTGCAGATCATCGGCGCCATCCTCGTGGTGGCCGTGGTGACGCCGCTGTGGGCCTCGGTCCGCGGCAGAAGGCAGCGCACGGCCGTCTGACGCCCGGCTGCCGTCTCAGGAGTGGTGCTGCCGCAGGAAGGCGGGCGGCACCCGGTCGGTGAGCCACACGCCGTTGGCGCTCACCCGGAAGACGTGGCCCGTGGCGGCCAGTCCCGCGGCGTCCACCTCGAGCACCACCGGACGGCCGTGCCGCGTGCCCACGCGCACGGCCGTCTCCACGTCCGCCGACAGGTGCACGTCCTGACGGGTCATCGGGCGCAGGCCCTCGGCCAGCACGATCGGCAGGGTCGTCCTGGCGGTGCCGTGGTAGAGGACGGCGGGCGGCTCGGTGGCGGCCAGACCGAGGTCGACCTCCACCGAGTGGCCCTGGCTGGCCCTGATCCGCCGGCCGTCCTCCGAGTACGCGTACCGCTTCTTGTTGTTGCTGGCCACGACATGGTCCAGGTCGGCACGCGAGAAGCGCCGGCCCGCCCGGGCGGACGCGGCCATCAGCACGTCCACGTCCACCCAGCCTCCCTCGTCGAGGGCGATCCCGATCGACCCCGGATCGTGCCGCAGCACGCGGGCCAGGAACTTCGAGACCTTGACCGTCTGCTTCTCGTCCATCGCCCACCCCTTGTCGGCGGTCAGACCCCCTGGCTGACCGAACTCATGTTGAAATCCGGGATCCGCATCGCCGGGAACGCGGCCCGGGTGAACCAGTCGCCCCACTCGCGGGGCAGCGTCCGCTCGGTGCGGCCCACCTCGGTGACCCGGCCCAGCAGGTCCACCGGCGACTCGTTGAACCGGAAGTTGTTGACCACACCGGTCACCTCGCCGCCCTCCACCAGGTAGACCCCGTCGCGGGTCAGCCCGGTCAGCAGCAGGGTGGCCGGGTCGACCTCGCGGATGTACCACAGGCAGGTCAGCAGCAGCCCGCGCCCGGTGTCCGCGACCAGTTCCTCCAGGGAGCGCTTGCCGCCGCCGTCGAGGATCAGATTGCCCCCGACCGGCGCCGTCGGCAGACCGGTCAGTCCCGCGCTGTGCCGGGTGGTGAACAGCCGCCGCAGCACGCCGTCGCGCAGCCAGTCCGTCGATTCGACCGGCAGGCCGTTGTCGAAGACCGACGAGTCGTCACCCGAGGCGTGCGCGATCACGAACGGGGCCGACTCCAGGCCGGGTTCGTGCGGGTCGCTGCGCAGCGTCAGGGGCAGGTCCGACAGCCGCTCGCCGATCCGGGTGCCCCCGCCGGGCTTGCTGAAGACCGTGCGGCCCTCCGCCGCGTCCCGGGCCGCGGAGCTCCACTGCTGATAGATCACCAGGTCCGCCACCGCCGACGGCGGCAGCAGCGTCTCGTACCGCCCGGCGGGCAGGTCGATCCGGCGCTCGGCCCAGGCCAGCCGCTGCGCCAGTTCGGCGTCGAGCGCCGCGGGGTCGACGTCGGTGAAGTCGCGGGTGGCCGCGCCGGCCCACGCCGAGCGGGACATGTCCTCGGACTTGGCGTTGAGTTCGAGCGTGCCGCTGGGCTGGTCGTGGCGCAGCCGCAGACCCGTAGAGGTGCCCAGGTAGGTCGAGGTGACGCTGTGCTGGGCGAAGCCGTACAACCGCCGGCCGCCGGCCCGGGCCACGGCGAAGGACTCGCCGAGCGCCGGCGCGAAGGCCGCGAAGACCTCGGAGCCGGTCTCGGCGGGCGGCTCGGTGAAGGAGGCGCTCGCGGGTACCCCCTCGACCAGCGGCTGGGCGTCCTCGGCGGGTCCCGCGTCGCGTGCCGCCGCCTCGGCGGCGCGCACCAGCGGCTCCAGGTCGTCCGCGGTGACCGCGGCACGCGACACCACGCCCGAGGCGGTGCCCTGCGCGCCGTTCACGGTCGCGATCACCGTGAGTGTGCGGCCGCGGGTGACGCCGTTGGTGGTCAGGGCGTTGCCCGCCCAGCGCAGGTTGGCCGAGGAGTCCTCGTCGGCGATGACCACGCAGCCGTCCGCACGGGACAGCTCCAGGGCCCGCTCGACGATCTCGTGGGGCTTGGAGAGGGTGCTCATCGACCGGCCTCCTGCGTGGTGTTGAGGATGTTCACGCCGCGGAAGAGCGCGGACGGGCAGCCGTGCGAGACGGCGGCGACCTGGCCCGGCTGGGCCTTGCCGCAGTTGAAGGCGCCACCCAGGACGTAGGTCTGCGGGCCGCCGACGGCCTCCATGGAGCCCCAGAAGTCGGTGGTGGTCGCCTGGTAGGCGACGTCGCGCAGCTGGCCGGCCAGCCGGCCGTTCTCGATCCTGAAGAAGCGCTGCCCGGTGAACTGGAAGTTGTAGCGCTGCATGTCGATGGACCACGAGCGGTCGCCGACGATGTAGATGCCGCGCTCCACGCCGCCGATCAGCTCCTGCGTCGACGGGCCGTCCGGCGCGGGCCGCAACGACACGTTCGCCATCCGCTGCACCGGCACATGGCCGGGGGAGTCGGCGTAGGCGCAGCCGTTGGAGCGCTCGAAGCCGGTCAGCCGCGCGATGCGCCGGTCCAGCTGGTAGCCGACCAGGACGCCGTCCTTGATCAGGTCCCAGGACTGGCCGGCGACGCCCTCGTCGTCGTAGCCGACGGTCGCCAGCCCGTGCTCGGCGGTGCGGTCGCCGGTGACGTTCATGTGCGCGGAGCCGTACTGCAGCTTGCCCAGCTGGTCGAAGGTGGCGAAGGAGGTGCCGGCGTAGGCGGCCTCGTATCCCAGCGCGCGGTCCAGTTCGGTGGCGTGGCCGATCGACTCGTGGATGGTCAGCCAGAGATTGGACGGGTCGACCACCACGTCGTACGCGCCCGCCTCCACCGAGGGGGCCGCCATCTTCTCGGAGAGCAGCTCCGGGATCTCCGCGAGCTCGGTGTCCCAGTCCCAGCCGGTGCCGGTCAGGTACTCCCAGCCGCGGCCGGCCGGCGGGGCCAGGGTGCGCATGGAGTCGAACTCGCCGGAGGCCGGGTCCACCGCGACGGCGGTCAGTTGCGGGTGCACCCGCACCCGCTGCTGGGTCGTGGTCGTGCCCCAGGTGTCGGCGTAGAACTTGTTCTCGTGGACGGTCATGAGCGAGGCGTCCACGTGCGACACGCCCGGAGCGGCCAGCAACCGGCCGCTCCACTCGGCCAGCAGAGCGGTCTTGTCGGCATCGGGCACATCGAAGGGGTCGACGTCGTACGCCGAGACCCAGACCTTGTCCGCGTGCACGGGCTCCGGCGCGAGCTGCACGCGCTCGTCCGAGCCCGCCGCGGCGATCACCTTCGCGGACAGCTTCGCCATGGCGACCGCCTGGCCGGCCACCCGCGCCGCCGCATCCATCGTCAGGTCCACCCCGGAGGCGAAGCCCCAGGCCCCGCCGTGCACGACGCGCACCGCGTAGCCCATGTCCGTGGTGTCCGAGGAACCGGACGGTCTGCCGTCGCGCAGCCGCCAGGCGGCCCCGCGCACCCTCTCGAAGCGGAAGTCGGCGTGCTCGGCGCCCAGGGCGCGGGCGCGTGCCAGCGCGGCGTCGGCCAGCGGCCTCAGCGGCAGCGCCAGAAATGACTGATCGACCTCATGGGGCACGACGGCCTCCCCTTCTGCCCGATGCCTCAACGTCGGTGTGCGTCATGTCCTCCGCAGTGAATCATGCCCCTCCGACACCGCCCCCGCCTGCCGTTTTCTGTAGGGACTCGACAGCGACGCGGACACGCCCCTGTCGGGGGTCGATTCTCCGTACCGCCGCGTAGGCAGATAGTTTTTCGGTGTACAAGACCACTATGGAAAGGGTGATCCGTTGAGCCGCTCGGTTCTCGTCACCGGAGGAAACCGGGGCATCGGCCTCGCCATCGCCCGGGCCTTCGCCGACGCCGGTGACCAGGTCGCCATCACCTACCGCTCGGGCGAGCCGCCGGCCGGCTTCCTCGCCGTCCGCTGCGACATCACGGATCCCGAGCAGGTCGAGCAGGCCTACAAGGAGATCGAGGAGAAGCAGGGTCCCGTACAGGTGCTGGTGGCCAACGCCGGCGTCACCCGCGACCAGCTGCTGCTGCGCATGTCGGAGGAGGACTTCACCTCCGTCATCGACACCAACCTCACCGGCACCTTCCGCATGGTCAAGCGTGCCTCGAAGGCGATGCTGCGGGCCCGCAAGGGCCGTGTCGTGCTGATCTCCTCCGTGGTGGGCCTGACGGGCCAGGCGGGACAGGCGAACTACGCCGCCTCCAAGGCCGGCCTGGTCGGCTTCGCCCGCTCCCTCGCCCGCGAGCTCGGCTCGCGCAACATCACCGTCAACGTCGTCGCCCCCGGCTTCGTCGACACCGACATGACCCGCGTGCTCACCGACGAGCAGCGCAAGGCCATCGTCAGCCAGGTCCCCGCGGGCCGGTACGCGCAGCCCGAGGAGATCGCCGCCTCGGTCCGCTTCCTCGCCTCCGACGAGGCCGCATACATCACTGGAGCCGTCATTCCCGTGGACGGCGGATTGGGCATGGGTCACTGAGCATGAGCGGAATCCTCGCCGGCAAACGCGTCCTCATCACGGGCGTGCTGATGGAGTCCTCCATCGCCTTCCACACCGCCAGGCTCGCCCAGGAGCAGGGCGCCGAGATCATCCTCACGGCGTTCCCGCGGCCCACGCTCACCGAGCGCATCGCCAAGAAGCTGCCCAGGCCCGTCAAGGTCATCGAGCTGGACGTCACCAACGGCGAGCACCTGGCCTCCCTGGCCGACGTGGTGCGCGAGGAGCTGGGCGGCCTGGACGGCGTGGTCCACTCCATCGGCTTCGCGCCGCAGGACGCGCTCGGCGGCAACTTCCTGAACACGCCGTTCGAGTCCGTCGCCACGGCCATGCACGTCTCCGCGTACTCGCTGAAGGCGCTCACCATGGCCTGCCTGCCGCTGATGCAGGAGGGCGGCTCGGTCGTCGGCCTCACCTTCGACGCGCAGTACGCCTGGCCGCAGTACGACTGGATGGGCCCGGCCAAGGCCGCCCTGGAGGCCACGTCGCGCTACATCGCGCGTGACCTCGGCAAGCAGAACATCCGCTGCAACCTGATCTCGGCGGGCCCGATCGGCTCCATGGCCGCGAAGTCCATCCCGGGCTTCAGCGAGCTCGCCGACGTCTGGAACCACCGCTCACCCCTGGAGTGGGACGTGGCCGACCCCGAGCCGGCCGGCCGCGGAGTCGTGGCGCTGCTCAGCGACTGGTTCCCCAAGACCACGGGCGAGATCGTGCACGTCGACGGCGGCCTGCACGCGATCGGCGCCTGACGCCGGCGGGTCCCTTCCCCGTCGTCGTTCGTCTCCTACGGCCCCGGTGCCGCCTTCGGGCGGGCCGGGGCCGTACGCGCGTTCGGGGCCGGCGTCCCCCGTTCGGCCCAGCAACCCGGGTGGTCCCGGGTGTGCGCCGCCACCATGGGGTGCGGGGCGAGGGGGACGAACCGGGGCAGCGGAGGGAGGGTGTGCATCGTGCGTGTGCGCTTCTACGCGGTGGCGGCAGCGGCGGCGGCCTCGGTGGTCGCGGGCCCGGCAGCGGCGGCGGCCCGGGCGGCGTCAGGGGCGGTCGAGGACACCGAGTGCCGGACCTCCGTGCAGGGCAGCGAGGGCGTGGCCGTCTGCTTCAACCCGGATCCGGACGTCGACCACGTGCAGCTGCACATCGAGTGCGCCCAGTGGTGGGACCCGGACGTGGACGGCCCGCAGGTCCCGGTGGGCCCGGCGGAGACGGTGACGCTGAGCGACCGCTGCTGGGAGGAGATATCGAGCGTCTGGGTCACCCGTCTGCCGGACGGAAGCGGCAGCTGAAGGCGTGGCCCGCGGCCTCCTCCGAAGCCGCCATCGGGTCCCCCTGGCGGATCGCCTCGACCAGCCGGGAGTGGTCCACGTACGTCTCGGCGCTCAGCTCCTCCCCGATGTCGGCGCGGAGGAACTCGCGCAGCACCTCGCCGAGGTCGGCGTAGAGCTCGGCGATGACCTCGTTGTGCGAGGCGGCCACGACCGACAGGTGCAGCGCCGCGTCGGCGTCCACGAAGACGTCCGCGCGCCCGGCGTGCCAGGCCCGTTCACGCCGCGCGAGAGCCGCGTCCAGCTGCCGGAGATCGCGCTCGGTGCGCCGCGAGGCGGCCAGCGACGCCGCGGCGGCCTCCAAGGCGCTGCGCAGCTCGGCGACGTGCCGGGGATCGGCGTCGGCGAAGCGGCGGTGCATGACGCCGGCCATCTCGCTCGTCGCCAGCACATAGGTGCCCGATCCCTGCCGGATGTCCAGCAGACCGTTGTGCGCCAGTGCCCGGACGGCCTCGCGGACGGTGTTGCGGGCCACCCCGAGCTGCTCCACCAGCTGCGTCTCGGTCGGGATGCGTGATCCCACCGGCCACTCACCGGAGGTGATCTGGGCGCGCAGTTGTGTGATCACCTGGTCGGCGAGCACGGACCGCCGGGGCGAGGTCAGGGGCATGGACCCTCCTCAGGATTCATCCCATCATTCTATGATGGTGCGCATGCGTGACGACGAAGCCACAACGATCGACCCTGCCACGGCAGGACCCGCCCTGCCCGTACAGCGGTCCGCCGCTCCGCAGAGCATGACGCACACCCGCGCCCGCACCCGGGTTTTCGTCGCCGTCGCGCTCGTCCTCGCCGCACTCAACCTGCGACCCGCCATCACGAGCCTCGGCGCGCTCCTGGAGGAGGTCCGCGACGGGCTGGGCATGAGCGGGACCGTCGCCGGGCTGCTCACCTCCGTGCCGGCCCTGTGCTTCGCCCTCTTCGGCGTGGCCGCGCCGCGGCTGGCCCGCCGCCGCGGCCCCGGCGCTGTGGTCTGCGGAGGACTGACCGCCATCGCACTCGGACTGGCCCTGCGCCCGTTCGCCGGCGGCACCGTCGTCTTCCTCGCCGCCAGCGCCCTGGCACTGGCCGGCATAGCCGTCGGCAACGTCCTGATGCCCGTGGTCGTCAAGCGCTACTTCCCCGATCGCGTGGGCACCATGACCGGCCTGTACTCCATGGCGCTCTCCCTGGGCACCGCCCTGGCGGCCGCGGCCACCGTCCCCGTGACACGTGCCCTGGGCGGCGACTGGCGCGCCGGCCTCGGTGTCTGGGCGGTGGTCGCGGTCGCGGCCGTCGTGCCCTGGCTCGCCCTGGTGCGCGACCGCAGCGGTGCCGGCGCCGGCACTGCGCCCGTCCCGGCCCCCGTGGCCCCCGCGGTGACCGCCCCCGTCGCGGCCGGCCGGATCACCCGCAGCCGCACCGCCTGGGCGCTGGCCGTGTACTTCGGGCTCCAGGCCACCGGCGCGTACATCACCATGGGCTGGCTGCCGCAGATCTTCCGTGACGCGGGGATCTCCGCCTCCGCCGCCGGAGTGCTGCTCGCCGTCACCATGGTGATGGGTGTGCCGCTGTCCTTCGTGCTGCCCGCGCTCGCGGGGCGGATGCGGCACCAGGGCGGACTGGCCGTGGGCCTCGGCCTGTTCGGGCTCGCCGGGTACGCGGGACTGTGGCTCGCGCCCGCCGCCGCGCCCTGGGTGTGGGCGGTCCTGCTCGGGATCTCCAACTGCTCCTTCCCGCTCGCCCTCACCATGATCGGGATGCGCTCGCGCACCGGCGCGGGAGTGGTGCGGCTGTCGGCCTTCGCGCAGTGCACCGGCTACCTGATCTCCATCCCGGGCCCGATCCTGGTCGGCGTCCTCTACCAGCACAGCGGCGGCTGGGACCTGCCCGTCGCCTTCATGCTCGCCCTGCTGCTGCCGCAGATCGCCGCGGGCATGGTCGCCGGGCGCGACCGGTCGGTGGAGGACGAACTCTGACGCACCCGGCGTCCCGGGCGACCCGGGTGCGGGGCTGCCGCGGGCCGGTGCCAGACTGAGGCCATGCCCGTGCTCGAGCCCAACCCCCCGCAGCCGCAGAAGAAGCTCCTGATCATCTTCGGCCTCATGCTCGCCGTCCCCGCCCTCGTCGCGGTGATCGCCACCATCGGCGCCAAGTTCGGCTGACCCGGCCCCCGACCCCCGGGGTGGGGACAACCCCACCTCCCCTAGGGGGTCAGGGTCAGGGTCAAGTGGGTGGGCCACCCGATGGGCCGGCGGTCCGCGGTTCCGTAGCGTCGTGGTGCAAGGTCAATCAGCACCCCGCACCTCGGAGGCGGTCCCGTGTCCACGCAGGCTGTTCCCTCGCGCGCCCCGCGCCCCCGCACCGTTCGTGCCGCGGCCGACGGCGCCGCGCAGACGCGCCTGCCGTGGTGGGCGCTGGCGCTGCCCGCCCTCGCCTTCGCCGCGCTGCTCGCGTTCGTCGCGGGGCCCGGAACCGCGAACGCCTCGGCGGCCGAACCCGCCGCACGCCTGTTCACCCGGCTTGCCGAGGTGCTCCCGGCATTGCTGCAACACCTGCTGTAACCTCCGCACGCCGTCCGCGATCCGGGCCGCTCCCGCGCCTGCCGGGCGGTTTTCTGGAAAGCTGAGGGTCATGAGCGCAGCTGCATCGCCCCGCCGGATCGTCCTGCTCCGGCACGCCAAGGCCGATTGGCCCGCCGTTCCCGACCACGAGCGGCCGTTGGCCGACCGTGGACGCAAGGAGGCGCCGGTCGCCGGCCGCAGGCTCATGGAGCTGGACATCCCGTTCGACCTGACCCTCTGCTCCTCGGCCGTCCGCACCGTCGAGACCTGGAAGCTCGTCGCGCACGAACTTCCCCACCGCCCCCGGACCGTCTACGAGGAGCGGCTGTACGACGCCACCCTCGGAGACCTGCTCGCGCTGCTCAACGAGACCCCCGAGGACGTCGACGACCTGCTGCTGGTGGGCCACAACCCGGGAATCCACGCCCTCGCCGACGCTCTCGCCGGCAGCAGCGAGGGGGACGCCCTCGCGCGGATCGAGCGAACGGGCTTCCCCACCGCGTCGATCGCCGTGATCACCTTCACCGGTCCCTGGAAGACGGTCGAGCACGGCGTGGGGCGCCTGGTCGAGTTCTGGTCCCCGCACGACTGACCGGGCCGCGGACAGCAGCGACGGGCCCGGGGCGGCGCGTACGCGCTCCTGGTCCCGCCGCGGGCGCGGACCCTCTCCGGCGGCTACGCCTCGACCGCGCCGTCCAGCGCGTCGGCCGCCTCGACCTCTTCGCGCGTGATGCCCAGCAGGTAGAGCACCGTGTCCAGGAACGGCACGTTGACCGCGGCGTCGGCGGCCTCCCGCACCACCGGCTTGGCGTTGAAGGCCACCCCGAGCCCGGCGGCGTTGAGCATGTCCAGGTCGTTCGCCCCGTCGCCGATCGCGACGGTCTGGTCGAGCGGCACCCCGGCCTCCGCGGCGAAGCGCCGCAGCAGCCGCGCCTTGCCCGCGCGGTCCACGACCTCCCCGACCACCCGGCCGGTGAGCCGGCCGTCGACGATCTCCAGGGTGTTGGCGGCCGCGAAGTCCAGCCCCAGCCGCTCCTTGAGGTCGTCCGTGACCTGCGTGAAGCCGCCCGAGACGACACCCACCTGGTAGCCCAGGCGCTTGAGGGTGCGGATCAGCGTGCGGGCGCCCGCCGTCAGCCGGACCTCCTGGCGCACCTTGTCCACCACGGACGCGTCCAGCCCCGCCAGCAGCGCCACCCGCGCGTGCAGCGACTGCTCGAAGTCCAGCTCGCCCCGCATCGCGCGGGCCGTCACCTCGGCGACCTCGTCCTCGCAGCCGGCGTGCGCCGCGAAGAGCTCGATCACCTCGTCCTGGATGACGGTGGAGTCCACGTCCATGACCACCAGCCGCCGCGCCCTGCGGTGCAGCCCGGACGACACCACGGCGACGTCCACCCCGCGCTGGTGCGCCTCCAGGGCGAGGACCGGGCGCAGCGCGTCGGTCGCGACACCCGACACGGCGAACTCCACCGCCGTCACCGGGTACTTCGCGAGGCGGAAGATGCGGTCGATGTTGCCGCCCACCGCGGTGATGCGGTTCGCTATGGCCGCGGTCGACTCCGCGGTGAGCGGGTGCCCGAGCACGGTCACATGGGAGCGGCCCTCGCCGCGCGGCCGGTTGTCGCCGATGCCGGAGATGATCTCGGCCTGCAGCCGCACCGACTCGGCCCAGGAGTGCACCGTCGCCCGCAGCGCGCCCTCCACGCCCGGCCCGGTGGGCGCGGTGACCAGCGCGCAGAGCACGATGCGGCCACGGGTGACGACCTGCTCGATGTCGACGACGTCCACCTGGAAGCCGGCCAGCGTCTCGAAGAGCCCGGCGGTGAGGCCCGGCCGGTCCTTGCCGAAGATCTTGACCAGGAGGGTCGGCACGTTGACGGCGGGGGCGGTGGTCGCCTGCGATGCGTCGTTCATGGTGAGACCACCGTATCGGGCACCCGGACCCGGGCGGAGACGCGTTCCGCCTGCCGGACAGGGCCCGTGGTCAGCGGCGCTGTCCCGGCGCGCCGGGTGGCGGCGGATTCTGCGGCGGCGGCCCCGGGGGCCGGCCCGGCGGCGGTCCGGGCGGGGGCGGCAGCGGCATCCCGGTGACGGTCCGCGCCGAGTGCGGGGCGTCGGAGGGCGGCGACTGCTTGTACGGGTTGGGCTCCTCCTCGTGGGACTGGTAGCCGGGACTGGGGAGGTAGGGGCCGGGCTCGTACGCGATACCCGGGTAGGTGCGCCCGGAGTCCTGCGGGACCACGGGCCCGGGAGCCCCCACGGGCGGCTGCGGCGGCCGCGGCGCGGCCGCGCCGGTTGCCGCGCCCGGCGGCACGTAGGGCGACACCCTGCGTCCGGCCGTGCCCGTCGCCAGGGCCAGCAGCGCGCCCGCCCCGCCCGCCGCGGCACCCCAGGCGGCGCCCAGGAGCAGCGCGAGCGGCATGCTGCCGTGCAGGTCGATCCCGGCGCCCACGGCGTCGAAGCCGAACACCGACAGCCCCGCGTCCACGGAGACGCCGGTGAGCTGCACCAGCAGGAGGAAGGCGAGCGCCGTGACCACCCCGAGGCTCAGCGCGCACCGCCCGGCGTACCCGGCCCGCGAGGCGCCCCGCAACGGCGTGCGGACCGCGGCCAGCGCCCCGGCCGCCAGCATCATCAGCGCGACGGCAACCGTCAGCAGCCAGACCCGGTGGTCGAGTTCGGCCAGCCGCCCCATGGTCACCGGCTCCTGGGCCTTCCCCGTCAGCAGCCGGTCGAGGGGGTCGGGCAGCACCTTGGCGAGCTCGCCGGTGGCCGTGCCCTTCCACGAGACGAACAGACCCAGGGGCACCGCCAGCCAGACACCGTTGGGCGCCCCCAGGAGCGCCGCGCCGGCGATCCGCTTCGGCTCGTCCCCGGTGGCGGCCGCGTAGCCGGCCGCCGCGTACCCCGCCACCACGGCCAGCAGCAGCACCCAGCGCAGCGCCGAGGCGGCCGGACGGACAGCCGTGTGCACCGCCTCCAGGCCGGGAGGCAGCGGCGTGCGCCGCGAGGCGAGCAGCGTCAGCAGCAGTACGGCCAGCACCCACAGCAGTCCGCCCAGCAGCGAGCGGCCGGTGTCCACGTGGAAGCTCACCGAGGCCTTGGCGTCGATCAGGTCCTGCAGCCCGTCGCCCAGCCCGCCGCCGATGTCGCCGATGCCCGGCAACTGGTCGATCAGGCCGCCCCCGCCCCCGCTCTTGCCGGCGCCCAGCGCGGCCCCGTCGATGGCGATGGTGTCCTCGCCCGCCCAGCCCAGTGCACCGAGCAGCGCCACGAAAAGGACCGTCACGGTCCCGGCGCGCGCGACCAGTTCGCCGGCCGGGATCGTCACGCCCGCCCGTCGCAGCGAGCGCAGGAAGATCCAGGCCAGGAGCAGCGCCCCGACCAGTCCCACTCCCAGCGGCATCACGTCGAGCGCGCCTGCCGCGCCCGCGCCGTCGAGCCCGAACACCGCGACGTCCCCGGACGGGCTCACCTTGCCGCCCACCGCCATGGCCACCACGGCGGCGGTCATCGGCCCGAGGGAGCCCGCGGTGTCCGCCCCGAGCAGATGGAGCCCGAGCGCCGCCACGCCCACCATCGCCAGGTACGCCCAGCTGACGGCCGCGATCGCGGACAGCAGCACGCTGCCCCAGGGGATCGCCCGCGGCGCGTGCGGGGACGCGGCGGATGGTGGTGTGGAGGTGTACGTCGTCATGCCCGCCCCCGAGGTGTCGCGTCCGGACCGCCTGTGCTGCCTGCGCTGCTCATGCCCCGGTCCGTCATGATCCGCACGGATCCCGGGCGGTTACCACTCTCCGGTGGTGGTTCGGCGCCGTCAACGGATTCCCGGCAGCCCGTGCACTTCGTTCCGGTCGGGCGGGTTCTGCTTCTGCCGGCCGGTCGTGCCTGGAATAGTTCCTCCCGGTGTCCGCAATCCCTAGACTCCCCCCAAGGGGGACAACCCGGGGGACGACTTTGTGGGGCTTGGGGTGCCTGAACTCGTACTGGAACTGAACGGTCGCACCTGGACGCTGGATCCGTCCCGGTCGTACAGCCTCGGCCGGGACCCGCAGTCGGACGTGGTCCTCGACGACGCCAGGGTGTCCTGGCGGCACGCCACCATCCGGCGCGGGGACCGGGGCTGGGTCCTGGAGGACCTCGGCAGCACCAACGGCACCTATGTGCAGGGGCAGCGCGTGCACGCCCACGACGTCGCCGCCGGTGCCACCGTCAACCTCGGCAACGCCAACGACGGCCCGCAACTGGTCTTCAGCGGCAGTGCGTCGGCGGGCGGCGACATCTACAGCGCCGAGACCTCGCTCGCCCAGCCGCAGCAGGCCCGTCAGTCGGGTCCCGGCGTGCAGAGGGCACCGGCGCGGGGCGCGTCGTCGTCGCGGAACGGCTGGAACGCGGGCGGCAACGGCGCACAGCCGCACGTGCCGCAGCCCGCCCACGGCGGACAGGCGCCGCAGCCGCGTATCCCGGCCCCGCAGGGACCCTCGGGTGGAATGGGCTCCGCACCGCCCGTCTACGGCGACCGCAGCCCGACCACCTTCCACCACCTGGTGCTCGGCCGCGTGATGAAGATCGGCCGCGCCCTGGAGAACGACCTCGTCGTCTCCGACCTCCAGGTCTCCCGGTTCCACGCGGAGTTCCGGGCCCACCCGGACGGCCGCTACGAGATCGTCGACCTCGGCAGCCACAACGGCACCTACGTCAACGGCCAGCCGATCCAGCGTCACCTGCTCGGCCCCAACGACATCGTGGGCGTCGGCCACTCCACCTTCCGGCTCGTCGGCGACCAGCTGGAGGAGTTCGTCGACACCGGCGAGATCTCCTTCTCGGCCCGGCGGCTCACCGTGACCGTCCCCCAGGGCAACGGCACCAAGAACATCCTCAACGACGTCTCCTTCGGCGTCCCCGAGAAGTCGCTGGTCGCCGTCATCGGCCCTTCCGGCTCCGGCAAGTCGACGCTGCTGCGCGCGCTGACCGGCTACCGGCCGGCCGACGAGGGGGAGGTGCTGTACGACAGCCGCAACCTCTACAAGCAGTTCGCCGAGCTGCGGCAGCGCATCGGGCTGGTCCCGCAGGACGACATCCTCCACAAGGAGCTGACGATCCGCAAAGCCCTGCGCTACGCGGCCAAGCTCCGCTTCCCCGGCGACACCAAGGCCGCCGAGCGCGAGGCCCGCATCGACGAGGTGCTGCGCGAGCTGAAGCTCGACGTCCACGCCGACAAGCGCGTCACGTCGCTGTCCGGCGGCCAGCGCAAGCGCGTCTCCGTCGCCCTGGAACTGCTCACCAAGCCCTCGCTGATCTTCCTGGACGAGCCCACCTCCGGCCTCGACCCGGGTATGGACCGCGACGTGATGAAGCTGCTCCGCGGCCTGGCCGACGACGGCCGCACGGTGCTCGTGGTCACCCACTCCGTGGCCGAACTGGCCCTGTGCGACAAGCTGCTGGTGATGGCGCCGGGCGGCGCCGTGGCGTACTTCGGGCCGCCCGAGGAGGCGCTGAACTTCTTCGGCTACGAAACCTGGGCGGACGTCTTCTCCGCCTTCGAGAACTACCGCGACTACGACTGGTCAGGCCGCTGGCACGGCTCCCAGCACTATCAGATGTACGCCGCGGACCTGGACGCCGTCGCACCGCAGTCCGTACCCGTGGCCCCGCAGCAGACGAAGCCGCCCAAGCCGCAGAGCTGGGGGTCGCAGTTCGTCACCCTGGTGCGTCGCTACATGTCGGTGATCGCCTCCGACAAGGGCTTCATGGGACTGATGGTGATCCTGCCGGCGGTCCTCGGTCTGGTGAGCGTGGTCATCCCGGCGGACTTCGGCCTCACGGCCCCCGACCAGCCGGGCAAGTTCAACCCCGACGCCGGCACCATCCTGCTGATCCTCGCCGTCGGCGCCTGCTTCTCGGGCGCCGCCAACTCGGTGCGCGAACTGATCAAGGAACGGGTCATCTACGAGCGGGAACGCGCCACCGGCCTGTCGCGCTCGGCGTACCTGTTCTCCAAGGTGTTCGTCCTCGGCCTGATCAGCGCGCTCCAGGGCGTCATCATCTGCGCGATCGGCCTGTCGGTCCGCAAGCTCCCCGACGAGGGCCTGATCGTCAAGGGATTCCCGGCCGCCGAGCTCACCCTGGTGATCATCGGACTCGGCTTCAGCTCGATGATGTTCGGCCTGGTCATCTCCTCGCTGGTGAAGACCGCGGAGAAGACCATGCCGCTGCTGGTCATGTTCGCCATCGTCCAGGTGGTCTTCACCGGGGTGCTCTTCCAGATCTTCGGCACCGTGGGCCTGGAGCAGGTCGCCTGGCTGATGCCGTCCCGCTGGGCGGTCGGCGCCGCGGGCGCCACGCTCGACCTGGGCCACATCATGCCGCCGTGGGACCAGGCCAAGCCCGAAAACATCGACCCGCTGTGGGAGCACTCGGCCGCACAATGGGGCACCGACATGGGCATCCTGCTCGGTATCGGCGTGATCTGCGGCTTCCTCGTCCTGCGGCTGCTGCGGCGGCACGAGCCGGAGGTCATGCGCAAGTAGGGTGCGGGGCGTCCTCCCGACCTGCCCGCCACGCACAGGGGCGGCGGATTCCCCGACCGGGAATCCGCCGCCTTGTGCTGCCTGGTGCCTGTCCCGCGGGATCAGTACCAGTTGTGCGCCTGCCAGAACGACCACGCGCCGCACGGGCTGCCATAGCGCTCGTTCATGTAGTTCAGGCCCCACTTGATCTGGGTGGCCGCATTGGTCCGCCAGTCGGCACCGGCGGAGGCCATCTTCGAGCCGGGCAGCGCCTGGACCAGACCGTACGCACCGGACGAGGGGTTGACCGCCTGCGGGTTCCAGCCGCTCTCGCGGGTCACGATGTTGGAGAAGCACTGGAACTGGGCGTCGCCGACCATCTGCCGCGCCATCTCCTGCGGGCTACCGCTCGGCACCGCCGCGGCACTGGCGGTGCTCTCCTGCGCCGGACGCGGGGCGGCCTGCTTCTGCTGGGGTATCAGCGCCTGGCGCTCGTGGCTGCGGTTGGCGGCCTGCTGCTCCGCGCGGCGCTGCTGGGCCTGTGCGGCGACGTGCTCGGCGTGCGCCTTGCGCAGGGCGGCGACATGGGCGACGTGCCGGGCGTGCGCCTTGGTCCTGGCGGTGACCTGGGCGACGTGCTGGGCGTGCTTCTTGCGCACCAGGGCCTGGTGGGCGACGTGGGCGGCGTGCTGCTGGGCCACGGCGTTCAGATGGGCCACGTGCGAGGCGTGCGCGGCCCTGGCAGCCCTGGCGGCCTTGCCGGCGGCGGCCTGATCGGCCTGGGCCGTACCGGCACTCCCGGTCACGCCGGTGATCGCCAGGACGCCCACACCGGCCGCGGCGATACCGGCGGCGGAGTACTTGTGGGCCTTGGTCAGACGGTCGAGAGACGGGATCGTCGGGAGCTGCATGGGGGAGTTACCTCTTCCATTCGGCTGCGCTCCGCTCTGCACAGGCAAAGAGAAGCGCCACGTGTCCAACGCGGCGCGGAGCGACCTGAGCATTCTTAGCCCGCGGGAAATTCCCGGGCAAAGCCCGCCATTACTACCCGGCGTCGTAGACGGGCGGCCGCTCCGGGGCGGCACGACCCCCGCTCCCGGGCGGTCCGGCGCCTCGCGGGTCCACTACCTTCCTTCGTACGTGACGTACGTCCTATGCGGTGCCTCACAGGCATGTGGCACTGTGCGACGGGCCGGGCACCGCGTGTGCGCCGTTCTCCCGCTGTTTCCCCGACGTTCGGCCGGTTCCGGTCCCCGGCGGGCGGGGGCACCCCGTCGCGGCCGGAAGGGCACTTCGGCCTAGGTCCGGGGGACTGGTCCCGCCGGTCCCGCGGCCGATCCCGGATGCCATGCCCCCCAGTACGGTGAAGCCATGCACAGCCGGTCATCCCGTCGCGGTGTCGAGGCGGTGAGCGCGGCCGTACTCGCCATGAGCAGGCACCTGGAGGTACGCGAGGTCCTGCAGACCATCGTCGCCTCCGCCCGTGAACTGCTCGACGCCGAGTACGCGGCGCTCGGCGTGCCCGACGACCACGGCGGCTTCGCGCAGTTCGTCGTCGACGGCGTCAGCGACGAGCAATGGCGGGCGATCGGCCCGCTGCCCCGCCAGCACGGCATCCTCGCCGCGATGCTCCACGAGGCCGGCCCGCAGCGGCTCGCCGACGTGCGCGCCGATCCGCGCTTCGGCGGCTGGCCCGCCGCCCACCCCGAGATGAGCGACTTCCTCGGCATGCCGGTGGTCGACGGCGACGAGGTCCTCGGCGCGCTCTTCCTCGCCAACAAGCGCGGCCCGCGACCCGCCGGCGGCGGGTGCGCCTTCACCGCGGAGGACGAGGAACTGCTGCGCACCCTTGCCGCGCACGCCGCCATCGCCCTCACCAACGCGCGCCTTTACGAGCGCAGCCGCGAGCTGACCCTCGCCGGCGAACGCGCCCGCATCGCGCACGAGTTGCACGACGCCGTCTCGCAGAAGCTCTTCTCGCTGCGGCTCACCGCCCAGGCCGCCGCCGCACTGGTGGACCGCGACCCGGTCCGCGCCCGCGAGGAGTTGCGCCAGGTCGCCGCGCTCGCCGCGGAGGCCGCCGACGAACTGCGCGCGGTCGTGGTCGAGCTGCGCCCCGCCGCCCTGGACGAGGACGGGCTGCTGGCCACGCTGCGCACTCAGGCGCAGGTCCTCGGCCGGGCGCACACGGCGCGCGTCTCCTTCAGCCACGGCAAGGTGCGGGCATTGCCCGCCGCCCAGGAGGAGGCGGTGCTGCGCGTCGCCCAGGAAGCCATGCACAATGCGCTGCGCCACGCCGAGGCGAGCACGGTGACCGTGCGCCTGGAGGCCCGTGGCAGGGGGGCGGTGCTCCGGATCACCGACGACGGACGGGGCTTCGACCCTTCGGCGGTACGGCGCGCCGGACGCCACCTGGGCCTGGTCTCGATGCGCGACCGGGCCGACGGGGTCGGCGGCGCCCTGACGGTGGAGTCGGCGCCCGGCAGGGGCACCGTGGTCGAGATGGAGGTGCCCGGTGGGTGACCGGGAGAGCGACGGCCCGGAGGTCCTCGGGGAGGGCCTGGAGGCGACGGAGGGACGGGCGATCCGAGTGCTGGTGGTGGACGACCACCAGGTCGTCAGGCGGGGCCTGCGGACGTTCCTGGAAGTGCAGCCGGACATCGAGGTCGTCGGCGAGGCGGCGGACGGCGACGAGGGTGTGCGGCGCGCCGAGGAGCTCGCGCCGGACGTGATCCTGATGGACATCAGGATGCCGGGCACCGACGGGATCGAGGCACTGCGCCGCCTGCGCGAGGCGGGCAGCAGGGCGCGGGTGCTGGTGGTCACCAGCTTCACCGAGCAGCGCACGGTCGTCCCCGCCCTGCGTGCCGGCGCGGCCGGCTACGTCTACAAGGACGTGGACCCCGACGCCCTGGCGGGTGCCATCCGCTCCGTCCACGCCGGGCACGTGCTGCTGCAGCCGGAGGTCGCCGACGTGCTGCTCTCCCAGGAGGAGCCGGCCTCCGGGCAGGGCCGCGGCGGCACGCTCACCGAGCGGGAGCGCGAGGTGCTGTCGCTGATCGCCGAGGGCCGTTCCAACCGGGAGATCGCCCGCGCGCTGGTGCTCTCGGAGAAGACGGTCAAGACCCACGTCTCCAACATCCTGATGAAGCTCGACCTGTCCGACCGCACCCAGGCGGCCCTGTGGGCCGTCCGGCACGGCATCGGGACGTGAACGGGCGGCCCCGGCCCGCACTGCCTCGGCGGGCCGCAGGCCGGCACCGCCTTATCGGTAGGACAAGCCGATCGTCGCGCACCGGACTGAGATTCATACCGTCGGGTGTATGTCGCCCGGATGGCGCAACCTGGGCCCGTCTGCCCCGTTCTTCATGGCGTGCTGCGGCGACTGCCGCGGCACCACATGCAAGGAGGGTCAAGAAAGTGAAGAACCTGCACAAGGTCGCCGCCGTCACCATGGTCGCCGGAAGCATCGCCCTGGTCGGAGCCGGTGCCGCCTCCGCTCACACCGGTGGTGGTGCCCACGCCGGCGGTTACGCGAAGGGCTCGCCCGGCGTGGTCTCGGGCAACACGATCCAGGTGCCGGTGCACATCCCCGTCAACGTCTGCGGCAACACCATCAGCGTGATCGGCGTGCTCAACCCGGCCATCGGGAACTTCTGCCTGAACAAGTGACCATGTGACCGCGGCAATGCCGCGGTCCGGCAGTGACCGCCGGCCCCGGGGGACCACCTCCGGGGCCGGTCCCATTTTCCGTTCATTTGCGCCCGTTCCTGACTGTTCCCGCCCATGAGTTCCGCCGTACGGAGGTTTCCGACGGTGGGCCCGTGTCACCGCCCCGGCAACGGCGTTCCCACAGTGCGGCCCCGCGACCTGGGACCGCGTCATCACAGGAGGAACAGCTCTCATGAACAGCGCCAAGAAGGCCGCCCTCGTCATCGCCGCCGCCGGTACGGCCGCCGCCGGCACCGCCGGCACCGCGTTCGCCGGCTCCCACGCGGGCGGCGCGGCCGTCGGCTCGCCCGGCGTGCTGTCCGGCAACGTGATCCAGGTGCCGGTGAACATCCCGGTCAACATCTGCGGCAACACCATCGACGTCATCGGGCTGCTGAACCCGGCGATCGGGAACGTCTGCTTCAACGACTGACACCGAAAGGGCCCCGTGGACGACCTCGTCCACGGGGCCCTTCGCGTACCGCTCCGGCGGGTCCGCGGCCCGAGGCGCGACCCGGTCGCCTCAGCCCCGGCGGCGCTCGCTCTCCTCCACGTACGCGTTGTAGGCAGCCACCTGCGCCCGCCGCGCCGTGCGTTCCACCGGCCGGAGCAGCTCCGCCCGCGCCGCGATCTCCGAGGCGCTCACCGCCCCGCCGTGCTCCGACTGCGCGGCGGTGGCGATGGCCACCAGCGCGCCGACCCGCTGTGCCAGCTCCAGCACCCGAACCGCCCGCGGCGGATAGCCCGGCGCCAGTACCTCACGTCCGCGCTCGGCACGCGCCCGGTAGGCCTCCAGCGCCGCCTGGGCCGCCGGACCGGCTCCGGCCACGTCCAGCCGGGCCAGCGCCGCCGTGGCGTCCCGCAGGGCCTCGGCGAGCTCCCTCTCGGCCTCCCCCAGGGAGGGCACGTCGGCCGGCGGCGCGTCCCGCACCTCCAGGCACTGCCACTCCACCCCCACGTGCACGTCCCCGCGCGGGCCGACCTCTGTGACCTCCGGCACGAAGCCGATCGGGGGACCGCCCACCGCGACGACCGCCTCCCCGGCCGCCATCGCGCGGGCGTTGAACTCCGGGGGCCCGCTCAGCCCCAGCGGGTGGCCCGGCACCGGCAGCGCGACACGCAGCCCGGTCACCCCCAGGGCGCGCAGCCTGCCGAGGCCGAGAGTGAGCCCCACCGGGGCGGACTCCCCGGGCAGCCCGGCCATCCGGTGGGCCGAATCGCCCGCGATCACTTCCTGAGCGGCGTCGTCCGGTGCGGCAAGTCCGGCAATCAGGGCATTCCCCCAAGCCGCCAACCGTCCTGAGCGAGGTTCATCGAGCATCCCCCCAGCCTAAGGACTGGGGCAGGTCGGCCGTGGCGTAGATTTCCCTGGGGGCGGTGCCTGAAGACGCCCGCGACGGCAGACACGCGATCGGGAATTGGGAGACAACGCGCTCATGAGCGATGTTCTGGAGCTGGTGGACGTAACCGTGGTCCGAGACGGCCGGGCTCTGGTGGACCAGGTCTCCTGGTCGGTCGCCGAGGGCGAGCGCTGGGTGATCCTCGGCCCGAACGGCGCCGGCAAGACGACCCTGCTGAACATCGCGTCCAGTTACCTCTTCCCGACCTCCGGCACCGTCCAGATCCTCGGCGAGAAGATGGGCGGCGTCGACGTCTTCGAGCTGCGGCCCCGCATCGGCATCGCGGGCGTCGCCCTGGCCGAGAAGCTGCCCCGCAGGCAGACCGTCCTGGAGACCGTGCTCACCGCCGCCTACGGGATGACCGCCCACTGGCAGGAGAGCTACGAGCAGGTCGACGAGGACCGGGCCCGCGCCTTCCTGGACCGCCTCGGCATGAGCGAGTACCTCGATCGCAGGTTCGGCACGCTTTCGGAGGGCGAGCGCAAGCGCACCCTGATCGCCCGCGCCATGATGACCGACCCCGAGCTGCTGCTCCTCGACGAGCCGGCCGCCGGTCTCGACCTCGGCGGCCGCGAGGACCTGGTGCGCCGGCTCGGCCGGCTCGCGCGCGACCCGATCGCACCCTCGATGATCATGGTCACCCACCATGTCGAGGAGATCGCCCCCGGATTCACCCACGTCCTGATGATCCGTCAGGGCAGGGTCGTGGCGGCCGGCCCCATGGAGACCGAGCTGAACTCCCGCAACCTGTCCCTCTGCTTCGGCCTGCCGCTCGTCGTCGAGCGCCGCGGCGACCGCTGGAGCGCCAACGGCCTGCCCCTGAAGTAGGACCGGGTTCGGGGGAGAGCCGTCGCACCCTGTCACAGATCCACTCCGGGCCCTACGATGGAGGTGTGGACGACTGGTTGTGGTGGCTCATCGCCGCCGTGGGGCTGGGTATTCCGCTCGTGGTGACCGCGATGCCCGAGTTCGCGATGTTCGCGGTCGGGGCCGTCGCCGCCGCCATCGCGGCAGGGCTCGGCCTGAGCATCACACCGCAGGTGCTGATCTTCGTGATCGTCTCGGTCGCCGGCATCGCCGTGGTGCGTCCGCTGGCCAACCGCAGCAGGGCGCAACGACCGGAGCTGCGCAGCGGCATCGACGCGCTCAAGGGCCGCCAGGCCGTCGTCCTGGAAAGAGTCGACGGACAGGGCGGCCGGATCAAGCTCAACGGCGAAGTCTGGTCCGCCCGGGCCCTCGACTCCGGCCGCCACTTCGATCCGGGCGAGAGTGTGGACGTCGTCGAGATCGAGGGCGCGACGGCAGTCGTGATCTGAACCGGCCCGAGCCCCGCACCGGATCCGGAACGGGAATTCGCCGAACCCGGCCCGCCTCCCGCGGGGGTCTGCCAGACTTGATCATGTCTTCGTACTGACAGTCAGCAGCAAACGGCGTGGGAGTGGACGTGCAGCCGATCATCATCGTCCTGATCATCCTGGTGGTGCTCGTCTTCATCGCGCTCATCAAGACGGTCCAGGTCATCCCGCAGGCCAGTGCCGCGATCGTGGAGCGCTTCGGGCGCTACACCCGGACGCTGAGCGCCGGCCTCAACATCGTGGTGCCGTTCATCGACACCATCCGCAACCGGATCGACCTCCGCGAACAGGTCGTGCCCTTCCCGCCGCAGCCGGTGATCACCCAGGACAACCTGGTCGTCAACATCGACACGGTCATCTACTACCAGGTGACCGACGCGCGGGCCGCCACCTACGAGGTCGCCAGCTACATCCAGGCCATCGAGCAGCTCACCGTCACCACGCTGCGCAACATCATCGGCGGCATGGACCTGGAGCGGACCCTGACCTCGCGCGAGGAGATCAACGCGGCCCTGCGCGGCGTCCTGGACGAGGCCACCGGCAAGTGGGGCATCCGCGTCAACCGCGTCGAGCTGAAGGCGATCGAGCCGCCCACCTCCATCCAGGACTCGATGGAGAAGCAGATGCGCGCCGACCGCGACAAGCGTGCCGCGATCCTCACCGCCGAGGGCATCCGGCAGTCCCAGATCCTCACCGCCGAGGGCGAGAAGCAGTCCGCGATCCTGCGCGCGGAGGGCGAGTCCAAGGCCGCGGCCCTGCGGGCGGAGGGCGAGGCCCAGGCCATCCGCACCGTCTTCGAGTCCATCCACGAGGGCGACCCCGACCAGAAGCTGCTGGCCTATCAGTACCTGCAGATGCTGCCCAAGATCGCCGAGGGCGAGTCCAACAAACTCTGGATCATCCCCAGCGAGCTCAACGACGCGCTCAAGGGCCTCGGCGGCATCGTCAACCTCCCCGGCGCCCCCGGTGCCGGCGGCGGCACCAACGGCGAGGGCGGCCCCCGCCGCGAGACCCCCCGGCTCGACAAGGACTGAAGCACCGTCCGTCGCGCCGCCCCGCCTGTGACATGATCCGTGCGCTCCCCTCGACCTCGACGGCGGGGAGGAGCCGCACCGATCATGGAGGCCGCAGATGTCGCTCTGGGAAGCCCTTGCCGTCCTCGCGGCAGGCGTCGCCGCCGGAACGATCAACACCGTCGTGGGATCGGGAACGCTGATCACCTTCCCGGTCCTGCTCGCCGTCGGCCTGCCGCCCGTCACCGCCAACGTGTCCAACACCCTGGGCCTGGTCCCCGGATCCCTCAGCGGCGCCATCGGCTACCGGCGCGAGCTGCGCGGCCAGCGGGACCGCCTGCTCCGGTTCGGCGCCGCCGCCCTGTGCGGCGGACTGACCGGGGCCGTACTGCTGCTGGCACTGCCCTCATCGGCCTTCGACACCATCGTCCCGGTCCTCATCGGCCTGGCCTTGGTGCTCGTCGTCGTACAGCCCCGGCTCTCCCGCGCCCTCCAGGCCCGCAGGGCCGGCAACGGCACCCACGCCCCCGAGCACGGCGGTCTGCTGCTCCCGCTCGGCCTGCTCCTCGCCAGCGTCTACGGGGGCTACTTCGGCGCCGCCCAGGGCGTCATATACCTGTCCCTCATGGGCGTCCTGCTCGACGAGAGCTGGCAGCGCATCAACGCGGTCAAGAACGTCCTCGCGCTGATCGTGAACGGCGTCGCCGCCGTCTTCTTCCTCTTCGTCGCCGACTTCGACTGGGCCGCGGTCGGCCTGATCGCCGCGGGCGCAGCCGTCGGCGGTGTCATCGGCGCCCGCATCGGCCGCCGGCTGCCGCCGACCGCACTGCGCGGCGTGATAGTCGTCGTCGGCATCGCGGCGATCGTCCAGCTGCTCGTCAAGTAGCCGGACGACCGCCGCGCGGCCCGGTCACGCCGGCAGCGCGAGCCACTCCGGTACGTCCTCACGGTCCTTCAGGCCCAGTGCCAGCAGCAGCGCGTCGGCCGGCGTCGGCTCGAACGGCAGCGTCAGCAGCCGCATCCCCGCCTGCTCCGGCGTACGGTCGGCCTTGCGGTGGTTGTCCTCCGCGCAGGACGCCACGGTGTTCAGCCAGGTGTCCCCGCCTCCGCGCGAACGCGGCAGCACGTGGTCCACGGTCGTCGCGCGCCGGCCGCAGTAGGCGCACCGGTGACGGTCCCGCACCAGCACCCCCCGCCGCGACCAGGCGGCCCGTTGTCGGAAGGGGACCCGTACGTACCGGCAGAGCCGGATCACCTGCGGCACCGGCACGTCCACGGCCGCGGCACGGATGCGCAGCCCGGGGTGGGCTTGCTCGACCACGGCCTTGTCCTGCATCACGAGCACCACCGCGCGCCGCAGCGACACCGTCGACAGCGGCTCGAAGGTCGCGTTCAGTACCAGCGTCTCCCGCATTTCGCCCACCCCTCTGGTCCGTCCTCGCCGTGTGGCGAAGTGGCTCCACTGTGACCGGGCCATACCCGTGCGGACAACGCAATTTCCGCACGTAAAAGCGAACAGGAGGAAACGGGAAACCCAACGGACAACTGCCCGCCACCCCTGGCGCCCGCCCCCCGTGGGGAACGCGGGCGCCCGGGGCGCGGCAGTCGGCGCGGACGCCCGGGCGCATGACCGGACTCCGGCGAACAGCTGGCATGTCGCGCGGCGAGAACCGCACAGCGCAACGCCCCGCCGCTCCCGCCACTGCGGTGCCGACCCCCGGTGACGGTTGGTCACCAGGCAGACACCACTGTGCGTGCGGGAGCGCCGGGGCGCAACGGAATTACCGGCCGCGGGAGGCTACGCCCCCGGGTTCTCGTACTCGCCGATCACATGGGCGCGGGCCAGTGCGTGGAAGCGCAGGTTGAATCCGACGACCGCGGGCGACACGTCGGCGTCCGGGCCCAGCTTCTCCTGGTCCACCGCGTACACCGTGAACACGTAACGGTGCGATCCGTCCCCGGGCGGCGGGGCCGCCCCGCCGAAGTCCCGGGTGCCGTAGTCGTTGCGGACGTGCACCGCGCCCTCGGGCAGCCCCTTGAAGCCCTCGCTGCCGGCCCCGGCGGGCAGCTCCGTGACGGACGCCGGGATGTCGAAGAGCACCCAGTGCCAGAAGCCGCTGCCGGTGGGCGCGTCAGGGTCGTAACAGGTCACCGCGAAGCTGCGGGTCGCCTCGGGGAAGCCCTCCCACCGCAGGTGCGGCGAGATGTTCCCCTCGGCGTGGACCTGGTCGTCCTTGAGGGTGCCGCCCGGCTCGATGTCGTCGCTCACGACCGTGAACGACGGCACCGGCGGGTGGAAGTCATGGGGGAGCGGCCGCCGCTTCTGCTCGGTCACCACGGTTACCTCCTGTCGCGAAAAGCGCTGTCCCCGGCCGATCCTAGAACCAGTTGCGCTTCCCGCCGACCTCGGCCAGCCACTGGTTGAGGTACCCCGCCCAGTCGGTGGCCTGGAAGTTGTCGAGGTCCACGGTGAACGAGCGGTACGCGTCGCTGCCCTCGCTGAACAGACCCGGCTTCTTGTCCATCTCCAGGATGACGTCCATCTCGTGGCCGTCGGCGACGAAGCTCAGCTCCACCTGGCTCAGCCCGCGGTACTGCTGCGGCGCGAAGAACTCGATCTCCTGGTAGAAGGGCAGCCGCTGCCGGGTACCGCGAATGTGCCCGCGCTCCAGGTCCGCGTTCTTGAAGGAGAAACCCAGCCGGCCGAACGCGTCGAGGAGCGCCTGCTGCGCGGGGATCGGGTGCACGTTGATCGGGTCGAGGTCACCGGAGTCCACCGCGCGGGCGATCGCCAGCTCCGTCGTCACACCGACGTTCATCCCCGTCAGGTGACGGCCGAGGAAGGTGGTGATGGGCGTCTCCCACGGGATCTCCAGCCCGAACGGCACCACGTGCACCGCACCCGGCTGCACCTCGAACGCGCCGCCCAGCCGCTGCCGGTGGAACTCGATGTCCTGCTTGTACTCGGCGTCCTGGCCCTCGACCTCGACACGGGCCTGCAGGCCGACCGACAGCCCCTCGATCTGCTGAGGGACCGAGCCGCCCTGGATGCGCACCTCGCCCTGGACCACACCACCCGGCACCACATTCGGCTCGCCCAGCACGGTCTCGACCGACGCGCCCCCGGCACCCAAGCTCGCAAGCAGCTTCTTGAAGCCCACGATGTCCCTCTCCCTTTACTGGCGGTTGCCTCGGTCATTACGAACGCGGCCCCACCCCGAACGGTTCCATTACTCTCGTACCGCATGATCGCGGCTCCCGAAAGCATCCCCCTGCGCCGGTCCTTCTTCGACCGCCCGGTGCTGGAGGTCGCCCCCGAGCTCCTGGGGCGAGTCCTGGTACGCACGACGGATGACGGCCCCATCGCCCTGCGGCTCACCGAGGTCGAGGCGTACGCGGGCCCCGCCGACCCCGGTTCCCACGCCTACCGGGGACGCACCGACCGCAACGCCGTGATGTTCGGACCACCCGGTCACGCCTACGTCTACTTCACCTACGGCATGTGGCACTGCCTGAACATCGTCTGCGGCCCCGGCGGCAACCCCAGCGGGATCCTGCTGCGCGGCGGCGAGATCATCGAGGGAGCCGAGCTCGCCCGCACCCGCCGGGTCAGCTCCCGGCGCCCCCACGACCTCGCCCAGGGACCCGCCCGCCTGGCCACCGCCCTGGACGTCGACCGCACACTCAACGGCGCCGACGTCTGCCCGGACGGTCCCGCTGACTCCCCCTTCCGCATCCTGGCCGGCACCCCCGTCGACCGCGCGGCCGTGCGCAACGGCCCGCGCACCGGCGTCGGCGGCGAAGGAGCGGCCCACCCCTGGCGCTTCTACATCGACGGGGACCCCACGGTCAGCCCGTACCGGGCCCACGCACCGCGCCGCCGCGCCCAGGGAGGCGCAAAAGGAGTCGAGCCGAACGCGTAGTCTCGGTAAGACTCCGTACGCAACGGGTACGAGGCACCGACCGACTCCAGGGAGACACGAGAACCGTGACGGACATCGTCGACGAGCTGCGGTGGCGAGGGCTGATCGCCGTTTCCACCGACGAGGACGCATTGCGCAAGGCGTTCACGGACGGCCCGGTCACGGTCTATTGCGGCTTCGACCCGACGGCGCCCAGCCTCCACCTCGGCAACCTGGTGCAGATCCTCACCATCCGGCGGCTCCAGCTCGCCGGCAACCGGCCGCTCGCCCTCGTCGGCGGCGCCACCGGACTCATCGGTGACCCCAAGCCCACCGCCGAGCGGACGCTGAACGACGCGGACGTCGTCGCCGGGTGGGTCGAGCGGATCCGCGCCCAGATCGAGCCCTTCCTCTCCTTCGAGGGCCCCAACGCCGCCGTGATGGTCAACAACCTCGACTGGACCGCGGGCCTGTCGGCCATCGAGTTCCTCCGCGACGTGGGCAAGTACTTCCGGGTCAACAAGATGATCGCCAAGGAGGCGGTCGCCCGCCGGCTGAACTCCGAGGCGGGCATCAGCTACACCGAGTTCAGCTACCAGATCCTGCAGGGCATGGACTTCCTGGAGCTGCACCGCCGCTACGGCTGCACCCTGCAGACCGGTGGCAGCGACCAGTGGGGCAACCTCACCGCCGGCATCGACCTGATCGGCCGCGTCGAGGGCACCTCCGTGCACGCCCTCGCCACCCCTTTGATCACCAAGGCCGACGGCACCAAGTTCGGCAAGACGGAGTCGGGCACCGTGTGGCTCGACCCCGACATGACGACGCCGTACGCCTTCTACCAGTTCTGGCTCAACGCGGACGACCGCGACGTGTCCAAGTTCCTGCGCATCTTCAGCTTCCGGTCGCAGGAGGAGATCGAGGAGCTGGAGCGGCAGACCGAGGAACGCCCGCAGGCCCGCGCGGCCCAGCGCGCCCTGGCCGAGGAGCTCACCACCCTGGTCCACGGCGCCGAGCAGTGCGCCGCGGTCGTCGCCGCTTCCAAGGCTCTTTTCGGCCAAGGCGAACTCGGCGAACTCGACGAGCGCACGCTCGCCGCGGCGCTCGGCGAACTGCCGCGTGCCACGGTGTCCGGGCTGGCACCGGTCGCCGACCTCTTCGCCGAGGTCGAGCTCGTCGCCAGCAAGTCCGCGGCTCGCCGCACCATCCGCGAGGGCGGCGCCTACGTGAACAACACCAAGGTGACCGACGAGGACGCGGCCCCGGGGGCCGGCGACCTGCTGCACGGACGCTGGCTCGTCCTGCGCCGCGGCAAGAAGAGCCTCGCGGCGGTCGAGGTGGTCGCCGGCTGACACCGCGTCGGCTGGTTTTCCGGTTTTCGACGTTTGAGCGGCGGTGGAGCTTGACTCTGCCGCCGCTCCTGCGTAACGTAGCCCAAGCCGCTTGAGACGGTGCGTCCGGTTCGTCCGGATCCTGCGATCGGCGGCCACTCACTACGACGATCCCTCTCCGAAGATTCGGATGCATTTTCGTGCGTCCGAATCGGAGAATCGGATGAATTCGCAAAGCGCGAGGGAATCCGCTAACGTAGTGAATGCGCCGGGGCGGAAACGCCAAGGCGAAACCCCCTCCAGAGGGTGGCAGAGAAGGAAATCGGATCTGCTAAGCTGGAGACAACGAAGGGAAAGCCCGGAGGGGCCGGTGAAACGGTCTCGAAGGAAGCTTCCGTTCCTTGAGAACTCAACAGCGTGCCAAAAGTCAACGCCAGATA